>NZ_JBDGDD010000020.1:0-55747 GCF_040909065.1 Ruminococcus sp. RTP21359st1_H3_RTP21359_211015 | reverse complement strand
TTTGAAATGCTAATTCTTGAAAGTGCAGGGATCTCAGCCGTTTCAAGAACTTTCTTGCAGACTGTACATTCCTTGTGTTTTGAGCCTTTAACTCCGATAGAAGCCACCTTGTCAACTATCCAACCGCTTGACTTGTGACCTGTGGCTGGGATAGTTTCTGTGTAGGAGTCACCGCATGAGCAGGTGTATTTTACTGTGCCTGCGGTGGTGCAGGTGGCGTTGCTGAGAACTGTTTTTGTATAGCTGTGTTCATGATAATCGTCCAGCGCAAATGGTGAGAGCTTGTAAAGGGTCGGTGCTGAATTATTTGTGACATACCATTTTACCATGCCGTCACTGCATACAACAGGTTGACAATCTGAAAGTACGAAGGAGTGAGAAATGGCTTTGGTAACAGTTTTGCCGTTTGAGTCAACTGTCATTGTCTTTGTGGCGGTCTTGCCTGTGGAACTGTTGTATTCTTCCCACATAACAAGGAACAGATTGTCATTTATCTTTATAAGCTGAGGGGTGCGGCAGGTCACTTTACTTGATGTGCCGTAGTTTGTGAGGGCAATGTTCTGTGTGCCGTTGAAAAGCTCGTCTGTGACGCTTATGTAAACATTTCTTGTCTTACAACTGCTTGAAACGTCTTTTGTATAGGCTATCAGACAGTTTCCGCTGCCAAGCTCAAAACCGCCTATTGAAGCGCCTGTGTAGTTGCTTTTGTTCATATCGAACTTAACAGGGATAGAAACGCTCACGGCTGTTGATTTTCCGTCAGCCTTATATTTTGTGAGAGTAATACCGTTTACAGAGAGGTAAGAGCCGTTCATTGTGTAGTTGCTTGACTCTGAGTGGTCAACTCTGTAGATGTATTTTCCACTTTCGTCAGCTTTGATGAATTGGTTGAAAGAGTGGCTAACATAGCCGTCTGTAAGATTTGAAACGTCATACATTGAGTCGGTCAGGGACATGGATGATTCGTCAATGGTGAAAAGCATATTTGCCTGATGATTTATGCCGTCGCTGTCAGCATACATCTCATGGCAGGTGTAAACATAAAGCTTTCCACCCGCTTCTTCCATTCTCAGTGAGCCTGCCGAGAACGGCTTTGTTGTATTGACACCTGAGATACTGCATGAATTTACCTTGCTCCAGCTCTTGGTGTATTTGACTACTCTTACAACTTCCTTGCTGTCGCTTTCGGCAGTGTTGTTCTGACCGAACACGAGATAGTTATAGTCTTTTCCTGAATAGAATCCACCAAATAGGTTAAGCTCTTTTGAAATAGTGCGTTGTGAGATAAGCTTTTTGCCGTCTGCGGAATAGTTTTCTACCACAATGCCGCTTGATGTGTTTTCAAGCCTTGTGAGCGTTCCGTCGCTGTTTTGTACAAGATAAGAGTTTGTGACAGATGACCATGTGTTGTAATGGTTATCTGAAGCATTGTATGTTGCACGTCCGCTGAGTAAAGTTGCTGAGCCTTTTGTGTCGCTATCCATAGGCGTAACTGTCACTGTACAGCTTGCTTTAACACTGTTGTCGGTGGTAGCGGTTATTGTGCATACGCCTGCCTTGTTTCCGTACACCTTGCCGTCTTTTGTAACAGAAGCCACAGAATTATCACTGCTTGACCATGTGAAGCCGTAGTCTATATCGGAATTACCCTTTGCAGAAAGTTTAAGGCTGTCGCCCGTTTTGAGCGTGGCAGAAGAATTTGAAATCGTAACACTGCTAGGCATTTTCCAAGCAATATTCTCTGAGTAGAAATTGCCGTCAGTATCACGCTCTATGGCTGTCACAGTGCCGTTCGTATAATACAAAGCGAAAACAGGATAAGCTGTTTTATATGAAGCCACCTGCTTGAAATCATTGTTGAACTCCATAAGAGTGTTGTGGTTTACATACATGATAGTGCTGTCATTTTCGCTGTTGTATACAGTTCTTGTTCCAACGCTGTTGTAGAGATCATTTTTGTTTTCATGTTCCGCTCTTGAAACGCTTCCAAAGAGATATAATGTATCATCTGTTGATGTATGAAATTTGGCAGAGTCCACGATGTTTACAGTGCCGCTTGCAGAAGAAGTCCACGCAAGCTTGCCGTTGCCAAGCATTTGTGCGTTGTCATAATGATAATCGTAATATTTCTGATAGAAATAGTCGATAGATTTATCAGACACGGTTATTTTGTTATTTGAAATATTTCCAAAGCCAAGGGCGTTCATTTTGTGAGTATAGCCCCAATAAACGTAATCAGCGTTTCTTTCAAAATAGAAGTTTCCGTTTGTGCTGTCAAAACCTGAGAACTTTGTTATGGCAACATCAGTACTGCAGGAGGACAGCTTATTTCCGTTTGAGTCCAGCAGAAATAGATTATCGCCTTTTTCAGCACCACTGCTGTCTGTTACATAGTAATATATCCTGCCGTTATCGTCAACGCCAAAACAGTTTGGGTAATTTAAAATACCATTGGGCGTATACTTGCTCACATTAACGCTTTTGGTCACCTTTTCCGTATCGGTGTCAAAGGTCTTTATGTAATAAGAATATGACGAGCCCTTCACGCTGGAATTGTATGTGCTGGTATCTCTTTCGATATAATAGATCTTGGAGTTATTGGCATATACATTTATAATGTCACCAAGCGTTGCTACAGTTCTCACGGAGTTGCTGGAAAAGCTATAGAATTTAATTAGCTTCTTGTAGTTTTCCACAGTATAATAGTATAGTCCGTTTTTAGTGGCAGAAACCACGTTTACGAAAACCTGATCGGAGCTGTTAAAAGTCAGAAAATCTGACGGCATTTTTACGGCGCCGTTTGCAGAATAAGCCTGAGCTGATATAGCGGTGTTCCCCAATATGCCGTTAATGCTTTCTGGAAGCGGAAGCAGTGCGGCAGAAGCTGTTATAACAAAAGCGGTAAGTCCTGCGGCGATCTTTTTAGTCAACATATTTATCCCTCTTTACTATGATCTTTACCCCGACCCTATGTGTATATTATACTACTTTTTTTGCCTGATTTCAAGTAAAAAGCTCCGCCACAGCGAATGCCACGGCGGAGTTTTTAGGACTTTTGGGAGAAATTACTTGTTGCCTGTTGTCTTGTAAGCGTCGATCATCTTCTTGCTGGTGAGTCCAGAACGCCGAGCATATCTTTCTCCGTTCCTAATGTATGTCATCGGCTCTGATTCACCTGTCAGAAGTTTAATTTCCAGTTTCATTGTGTTCTTATTTATTGGAACTACACTTATACGGTCTATGACTGCCTTTGCCATTTCGTCGACTTGTTCCTTGTTCATTGGTAGGCTAGGATCATACATTTCACGGAAGTATTTTTCAATCCGCTTTACAGCTTTTGCATAACTATTGTCGTTTTCGCTTTTCTTTTCGATAAATCTTATCTGATGTTCTATTCCTTTTATTAGTTCACTGCTCTCGGTATTACGTTTTGTAAATTCTGATTTTGTGATAAGCTCCTCCATATAGAGCTCCAGCAGTTTATCACGCTTTTTATTTTCCTTTTCCAGTGTTGCTTTCAGGCCGCTTACCTGCCGCATTGCCTCGGCAGAGCGGTCTGATTCTTTATATATCCGAAGAAATGTTTCAACATAATCCTCAAGGTTTTCAGCCACGTCCTTGAAAAATCCCGACAGTATGCTGTAAAGTTCCGATTCCATTATTGCAAATGACGCACAGCTTTTTGCACCTTCTTTCTTTTTTTCTGAGCATATCCATTGATATATTGGCTGACCTTTTGATACGCTGTTTGAGTAACTTGTCCTCCAATATGGCTTGTCGTGAGCTGCACACCATATCTTACCGGTGAAGACACTTGTGTCTTTAAATGAGTGTTCACGGCTTTTTATGGCAGCACTTCTTGTTTCAAATATTCTGTTGCACTTGTTCCATATTTCCTCAGATACTATGGCAGGTACGACTTCGCCTGTTTCGTCTTTATACATCACCCATTCTTCTTTGGGTAAAAAACGCTGTTCTTTTGTGCGGTAGTCAACTATTCTTACTTTGTTACCACAGTAAAATCCTTTATATTTTGGGTTTTGTATAATGCCTGAAACGGTGTTGTGATGTATCCTTGTACCATTGCGTCCACGGTAGCCCTTATCATATAGTATTCGTTCTATCTTTCTGACGCTCATATCACCAGTAGAGTAAAGGTCAAATATCATTCTTACCATTTCTGCTTCAGGTTCGTTTATGACAAGTTTACAGTCATCTTTATCATAGCCGAATATACGATTGTTGCCCATAACATTTCCGCTTTCTATTGAACGCTTGTGACCCCAGCGAACACGTTCAGAAAGCTTCCTGACTTCATCAGCGGCGATGCTTGACATTATAGTAAGACGCATTTCGCTGTCAGAATCAATGGTACAAATGTTATCATTTTGGAAGAAGACCCCTACCCCTGCTCGGAGAAGATCACGGGTATAGGTAAGGCTGTCGATAGTATTTCTTGCGAAACGGCTGACTTCTTTTGTAAGTACAAGGTCAAACCTTCCTGCTTTTCCATCTTCGATCATTCTCATAAATTCTGCACGGTTCTCGGCATGTTCACCTCTTACTCTGTCAACATAGCCCTCAATGTAATTCCAATTTGGATTTGATTTTATCATTTCTGTAAAGAAATTGATCTGATTTTCAATAGAGTTTTCCTGTTCATCACGGGTCGTTGATACTCGTGCATAAAATGTAACATTGATTTCAAGATCAAAAATTGTTTTCCGCTCACGTTTCATAAGGTCAGCGGCTGAATAGATATCCATTTAATTTACTCCTCTCTGTGGCAAGCCGTAAGACTTGTGACTTTATTTAGATTTACACATTTGTAATGCGTATCAGATCATTATGATTATAACATGCCGAAGATGCGGGGTCAACGGCAGGGAACAATTTACCTGTGGTAATATGTAGCAATGCCTATGGGCATTGCATTCCTTTTCACGCAGCCAACCTTTCGATCATCATTAGCATTCGGTTGTACTTTTTGATGTCAATCTCACCACTATTAAGTAGTAATTTTGTCCAGGCGGCTAAAGTTTTTTTCTTCATTTCCAATTTGTAATTAGGGTTTCCTGTTTTTTTAGTCAATAAACATCTCTCCTTTTAAGTATTATTTTTCACGCAAAAGATAGAATTATCCATTTTTACTGCATTATTGTTCAAGCTAATGATATCACAAAAATCAAGAAAACGTAATCATCAACTGCAATAAATATGGGCTGTATATTTGTTGCATTATTAGTATATTTTTTATATAGCTTAATTTTTAACGTTTAAACGTTTAGAAGTATCCTCTTTCTTGTCGTTTTCGCTTAGTTGATCTAGTGACTCCTATCGTAAAGCTCGTATTCACGCCATTTTTGCGTGACTTCTGCAATTTGTGACTCCTATTTTTCTTTGCAAGTCACACTTTGACTCCATAAGCTGACCGCTGAAATTATACACAAATTTCTCTTCAAACTGCGTGTTTACGGAACTTTGGCGGTCAGCTTTGCTGTCCGCTGTGAGCGGGTCGGCGGCTTATGACGCCTGCCCTTTAACCTGCAATGAATTATAGCACTTTGTTGGCTACACCTCAAACTGCTGATTTGTGCAAAGTACATAATTGCTTAAATCAAATATTTCAATGGACAACTCTGATTATCTCCAAAAAGCCCGGAAATACGGGCATTTCACGGGATATAAGAACTGAATTTACTACCGATTTACTACTTTCGGATTGAGCTTTGACACGCTTCTACTTTCCCGTGAAGCCCACCGCCCAAATAGTGACACATCGAAAATTGAATACGACACCGCAAACGGCGGCGTTCTCTTTTCCCCTTTGGGGAGATCAGGACGCCGCTTTTTTTGCGCCCAAAACCAGAAAGGAGGCGACCGCCTATGTACTTTACTTCCGGCAGCGACCGGGCCTTTGAACAGCTCATGCAGACGAGGCCGGGCGCAGATCATTTTGACAGCGGCGAGGCCGGAGCGCCGGAGGACTGCGGCACCTGCCGTTTCTACCGCCCGCACTGGAAGTACCAGTTTTGTGTGTATGAGGAATGTCCCTACCAGCCGGGCAAGCGCACCGCCCTTGACGGCGCGGTGAAATTTCAAGTGAAAGGAGTGGACGACGAGATGGCAGTTTTTCGAGTGGAGAAAAACCGGGGCTACACGGTGATGTCCAACCACCACCTGCGGAACAAGGACTTGTCCCTGAAAGCCAAGGGGCTGCTGTCGCAAATGCTGTCCTTGCCGGAGGATTGGGATTTTACGCTGAAAGGCTTGTCCCTTATCAACCGGGAACAGATCGACGCGATCCGGGCGGCTGTCCGGGAGCTGGAACAGGCGGGCTATATCGTGCGTTCCCGTGAGCGTGACAGCCAAGGCCGCCTGCGCGGGGCGGATTACATCATTTACGAACAGCCCCAGCCTGTGCCGGATTCACCTACATTGGAAAATCCAACATTGGATAATCCAACGCAGGAAAAGCCTACGCAGGAAAAACCAACGCAATTAAATAAAGATAGATCAAGTAAAGACAAATCAATTACAGATGGATCAAATACCGATTCCATTCCTATCCTTTCCCCTCCCTCTCCTTTGGGGGAAGAAGCGGCTGCGCCGCCGGAACGGAAAGGAACGGGAGCGAAATCACAGAGCGCCGTAGAGATTTATCGGGAGATCATCAAGGACAACATCGAGTATGAACACCTTTGCCAGTACGCCAAGGGGATTGACCGGGATATGCTGGACGAGATCGTGGACTTGCTGGTGGAAACCGTATGCAGCGCCCGAAAGACCATCCGCATTGCCGGGGACGATTACCCCGCCGAGCTGGTGAAATCCAAGCTGATGAAGCTGAACAGCTCTCACATTGAGTTTGTCTTTGACTGTATCAGCAAAAACACCACGGAAATACGGAACATCAAAAAATACCTGCTGGCGGTTCTGTTCAACGCCCCAAGCACCATCAACGGCTATTACACGGCGCTGGTGGCCCACGACATGAACACAGGCAGTTGGGGAACCCCGCAAAATCGGTGATTTTGTGGGGAGAGGAGGAACAGCGAAATGAGCGAGCTTTTCACGCTTGCGTGGAAACAAGCGATATGGAGCTTGTGACGACGAGAAAGGAGGACGGCCCTATGAAACAGGGTGCTTTGATTTTTGACGAGCAGACAGACCGCTACGACATCCGCTTTGACCTTGCGGACTATTACGGCGGCCTGCACTGCGGAGAAACTTTTGATGTGATGGTGGGCGGCAGATGGAAGCCGACCCGCATTGAAATGGCCGAGAACTGGTATCTGGTGGGAATCCATGCCGACGACCTCTCCGGCCTGCGGGTGCGGATTTAAGCCATCCGCCTGCCTGCTGACTTTCCAAAGGAGGGATAGCAGTTGCAGGAAGAAGTAGACCAGAAAACCATAGCGTTAGCGGTTAAGACGGGCAAGCTCACCGCCCAAGTGCTGCAAGCGGCCATCCGAAAATATCTGGCCGCCCGGCAGAAAGGGACGGGCAAGGTCCATCACGGACAGCAGAGCTTACGGCAGCTCAAAAAGGACGGTTCCGCCCTGTCCAACATTGAGATCACCGACGCCAACATTGGCCTGTTTAAGCCCTGCGCCAAGAAATACGACATTGATTTTACCCTGCGGAAAGACCGCACTACCCATCCGCCCCGGTATATCGTGATCTTCAAATCCAAGCAGGCGGACAATCTGGAACAGGCGTTTAAGGAGTTTACAGCCAAGAAGCTCAAACAGCAGGAACGCCCCTCCATCCGAAAGACCCTTGCCGTCCTGAAAGAAAAGACAGCGGCCAGAAGCAGCCAGCAGACCAAGGAGAAAATCAAGGAAAGGGGGCTGTCACGATGAAGCCGGAAATGAAAAAAATGATAATCGCCAACCTGCCCTACCTGCTGTTTGTGTACCTGTTCGGCAAGCTGGGACAGACCTACCGGCTGGCGGCTGGGGCGGACTTGTCGGAGAAGCTGCTGCACCTTGCGGATGGCTTTTCCCTTGCCTTTGAAAGCGCCGCCCCCAGCTTCCACCTGTTCGATCTGGCGGTGGGAGTGGTCGGTGCGGTGGCATTGCGGCTGATGGTGTACTGCAAAAGCAAGAACGCCAAGAAATACCGCCGGGGCGTCGAGTACGGCAGCGCCCGTTGGGGCGGGCCGAAAGATATAGCCCCGTACATCGACCCGGTGTTTGACAACAACATCCTCCTGACCCAGACGGAACGCCTTACCATGAACAACCGTCCCAAAGACCCCAAGACCGCCCGGAACAAAAATGTGCTGGTGATCGGCGGTTCCGGCAGCGGCAAGACGAGATTTTTTGTGAAGCCCAACCTTATGCAGTGCGTGTCCAAGGACTACCCGACCTCATTCGTGATTACTGACCCGAAAGGAAGTCTGATCGGCGAGGTGGGCCAGCTCCTTGTGCGGTGCGGCTACCGGGTAAAAGTGCTGAATACCATTAACTTTTCCAAGAGTATGCGCTATAACCCGTTTCGCTACATCCATTCGGAAAAGGACATTTTGAAGCTGGTAAACACGCTGATCTGCAACACCAAGGGCGAGGGCGAAAAGAGCGCCGAGGATTTTTGGATCAAATCGGAACGCCTGCTGTATTCGGCCCTCATTGGCTATATCTGGTACGAAGCGCCGGACGATGAAATGAATTTCACTACGCTGCTTGAAATGATAAATGCCAGTGAAGCCCGCGAGGACGACCCGGAATTTCAATCCCCGGTAGACCAGATGTTTGAACGGCTGGAAGAAAAAGACCCGGAACATTTTGCGGTGCGCCAGTACCGTAAATTCCTGCTGTCGGCAGGCAAGACCCGCAGCTCCATCTTGATAAGCTGCGGAGCCAGATTAGCGCCCTTTGACATCCGGGAGGTGCGGGAGCTGATGGAGGACGACGAACTGGAACTTGACACCATCGGGGATAAAAAAACGGCCCTGTTCCTGATTATGTCGGACACGGACACGACCTTTAATTTTATTCTGGCAATGGTGCAAAGCCAGCTTATCAACCTTTTGTGTGACCGGGCCGATGACAAATACGGCGGGCGGCTGCCCGTCCATGTGCGGCTGATTCTGGACGAGTTCGCCAACAGTGCGACACGTTCCTAACTGAAAAGGTTAGGCGTGAAGCTGAGAAAAAAATAAGAAAATTGAAAGGAGTTTCGAGAACAAATCAGTTTCATAGAACTGATATTCCGACAGGTGGAATGATGGGGTAACGCCCTGAAACGCCTGCCCTAAGACTGCGCCGGGCATGGTGCAAGCGCAAAGACGCACTGTGTCCGAGAGCGCGCGGAAGTCGGCGGAAGTCTGCCCTAACAGGTCAAGCCGAGGAAAGCGCCCCAGCGGTGGGGTGTGCAGATGATACGCCGGGGGTCTATAAAATGCCCATGGTGAGGATGTGCGGTGGAACGCACTGACGAAGCCCTGAATGTACGGGTCAAGACGAATGAGCCGCAGAAATGCGGTTGCCGCCTATGGCGGTGTGCGTGGGGACGAGTAAGAGTTGTTAGTATGAAACTCCCTGCGGCGTTACAGGCGCCGCCCAAGCGCACTGGCTTAAAGGGGCCACCTAAAGGTATATGCACAGATAGGAATATTGGAACGTGGAAAGGTTGGAGCATGGAGTGCATTGCGGCGCTGTGAAGTGCTAGCACGGAAAGCAGACTGTATAACGTGCCTTTATCCAACTGAGAGCGGTGCCGCGACCGTTGAAGCTGCTGTAATGGCGGTGGAGGAACAGGCACCAGTCGGCTTTGAAAGCAAGAATAAAAGAACAGTATTCATAGGTTCGAGTATGACTAAGAAAGGCACACCCCAAAGGAGGTATGCCGACTATGACAGTGAAGAAATTGCAAAAGAAAGCGAAACTGCGCAACGCTGAATACTTCGGCTTGCAGGAGGTATTGGATAGGCTCTATGCCCAAAGTGCGGAAAACAAACGCTTTACCGTGCTGATGGAGCTGGTGGCCGCTGATGAAAATATCTTACTTGCTTACCGAAATATCAGCAAAAACAAGGGTAGCAAAACGGCGGGAACGGACGGAAAAACTGTCCGCTACCTGTCAAAGTTCACAAACACAGCACTCATTCACTATATAAAAAGGCGGTTGGAGCAGTACCAGCCCCAGCCGGTGCGCCGGGTGGAAATCCCCAAAGGAGACACAGGGAAAACTCGCCCTCTGGGAATCCCTACGATTGCCGACAGGCTGATCCAGCAATGCTTCCTGCAAATTCTGGAGCCGATATGCGAAGCGAAATTCCATGAGCGGAGCAACGGTTTCCGTCCCAACAGGAGCGCAGAACACGCGCTGGCACAGTGTTATGCGCTGATACAAAAGCGCGGTCTGCATTATGTGGTTGATATTGATATAAAAGGGTTCTTCGATAATGTCAGCCACGGAAAACTGCTCAAGCAGATGTGGAATATGGGGATACAGGACAAGCGTGTGCTGAGTATCATATCCGCCATGCTGAAAGCAGAAGTTGCAGGAATCGGTTTTCCGCAAAAGGGGACGCCGCAGGGCGGTATCATTTCCCCACTGTTGTCCAATATCGTCTTGAACGAATTGGATTGGTGGATTGCCAGCCAGTGGGAGAATATGCCGACACGCAAAAACCGTGAATATGCGCGGTCTGACAATGGGGTTATTGACAAAAGCCAGAAGTATGAAATGCTCCGAAAAGGCTCTGTCCTAAAAGAGTGCTACATCGTCCGGTATGCCGATGACTTCAAAATCTTCTGCCGCAAGCGAAGCGACGCAGTAAAACTCTTTGCCGCTACAAGAGATTGGCTAAAGGAACGGCTGGGGCTGGACATCAGCCCCGAAAAGTCCAGAATTGTCAATTTGAAAAGGCAATACTCCGATTTTCTCGGCTTCAAGCTAAGAGCTGTGAGAAAAGGCGTCAAGAGCAACGGCACAGCAAAGTACGCGGTAGAATCGCACATGAGCGATAAGGCAGTCAAGAAAGTGAAGCGGCAAACGCGGGAAATGGTGAAAAGAATCCAATCCCAGGCAAATGTGAATGAGGAATACAAAGCCATTGGAGCCTATAACGCCTATGTTTCAGGTGTTCACAACTACTATCGTTATGCTACCCACATCAGCAAAGACATTCGTAAAATTGCCTTCGGCATCACTCGAACCATGCAGAACAGATTGAGAGAGCGCTTGCAAAAGCAAGGAAACCCTCTGCCCGCCTACATTGCGGAGCGGTATGGAAGAAGCAAGCAAATTCGCTATGTGAGTGGTCAGGCTGTTATCCCCATTGGATATATCCAAGCCAAAGCACCGCTCTACAAACGGCGGGAAGTGAACCAGTACACGGAACAAGGCCGCAGAAGTATTCACAAAAATCTGGAATCCGTAAATATGAGCATTTTACACTACCTCATGCGGAACCCGGTACAGTTTGCAAGTGTGGAACTGAACAACAACAGACTGGCACTGTATTGCGCTCAACATGGGTGCTGCGCCGTTACCAAACAGCCGCTTGAAATCGGGGACATTCATTGTCACCACAAGCTCCCGCGAGAGAAAGGCGGTAACGACCAATACGGGAATCTGGTGCTGGTTACAGAGACCGTCCATATTTTGATCCATGCCACTGATAGCGAGGTAATTGCACGCCTTGTTCAAACATTGCGGTTAAACGTAAGACAGCGTGCGAAGTTGAACACTTTGCGCAAAACAGCAGGCTTATTCTCAATCTAAACGCAATCGCTCACTGAAAACTGTATCTATTTACAATTTTTTCAAAGTCGATGGAACGCCGTGTGCGGTGAAAGCCGCACGCACGGTGTGGAGCGGGGGAAAAGACGGAAAGCGGCGCTGACGCGCCGCTCAGGTCTTACCTATCGCTATTCGGCCAAATTCCAAACTTTGACAAGCTGATCGCCACCATCCGAAGCCGGGAAATCTCGGCTTCTATTATTTTACAGAGCCAGTCGCAGCTAAAGGCCATTTACAAGGACGCGGCGGAAATCATTTCCGACAACTGCGACTGTACGCTGTTCCTTAGTGGCAGGGGCAAGAACGCCAAGGAGATCGCGGAGGTGCTGGGCAAGGAAACCATTGACAGCTACAACCAGAGCGAGAACCGGGGCGCGCAGACCTCCCACGGACTGAACTACCAAAAACTCGGAAAGGAGCTGATGAGCCAAGACGAAATTGCAACGATGGACGGAGGCAAGTGTATTTTGCAGGTGCGCGGCGTAAGGCCGTTTTTCAGTGAGAAATACGACATCACCCGCCACCCCCGTTATAAATACCTCTCGGACGCCGACAAAAAGAACACCTTTGATGTGGACAGCTACCTGTCGTCCCTGCGCCGGAAAAGGCGGCGCGTGGTAACGGAGGACGAACCCTTTGACCTCTACGACATTGAGCTGTCGGATGAAGATTTTGCCGCAGAATAAAGCGGCCATAGAGAAAGGAGCGTGACCGATGGGACACTCGGACGAATGGACATTTGCGGATTATTTCAGGTATGAGAAAGAAATCTACCGGGCAATCATTTCCGCTGCGGTGCTGTGCCAGTGGATCGCGGAACATGATACCCCGCCCACGGACGGGGAAGCCAAAGAACTTGCAAGGGAAATAGACCGCAGACTGTGTGAAGCATGGGGCGAAATTTTTTCGCTGGCTGTGCTGGAATGGCGGGACGGCCAGTAACTCCGGGCCGTCTGCGGATTGTGAGGCTGCCGCTATGTACGGCGGCTTTTTTGCACCCAAACACCATCACAATCTGAATTTATGGAGGTAAATTTATGGAATTTTTCAATAGTGCAGTTGATACTTTGCAGACCATCGTTGTGGGCCTCGGCGGAGCGCTTTGCGTATGGGGCGGCGTCAATCTTTTGGAGGGATACGGGGCGGACAACCCGGCAAGCAAGTCACAGGGAATCAAGCAGCTTGTCGCCGGAGGTGGCGTTGCCCTGATCGGCATGACCCTTGTTCCGCTGCTGTCCGGGCTGCTGGGATAACCCCATGTGTGTTAGAAAACCCTCCGCGCCCTCTCTGATCTGGGAGGGCGCGGGAAAGGAGGTGTCCCCACATGATCGGTGATTTAATCGGGGAATGGATCAAAGGAATCCTGATCGACGGTATCATGGGCAACCTGTCCGGCCTGTTTAACACAGTCAATACCAAAGTCGGGGAAATCGCGTCGGATGTGGGCAGTACCCCGCAGGACTGGAACGGCGGCATTTTTTCCATGCTGCAAAACCTGTCCGAAACGGTGATCGTCCCCATTGCGGCGGCCATTCTCGCCCTTGTGATGTGCTATGAGCTGATCGACATGATCGTGGAAAAGAACAATATGCACGACTTCGACAGCTCCATGTTCTTCCGCTGGATTTTCAAAAGCGCCTTTGCCATCCTCATTGTGACGAACACATGGAATATCGTCATGGGCGTGTTTGACGCCACCCAAGCCGTCGTCAACCAGAGCGCCGGTGTAATTATCGGAGATACCAGCATTGATTTTGACACGCTGCTGCCTGATCTGGAAAGCCGCCTTGAAGCAATGGACATCGGGCCGCTTCTCGGCCTGTGGTTCCAGACCCTTGTTGTGGGACTGACGATGAACATTCTTTCCATCTGCATTTTCCTTGTGACCTATGGAAGAATGATTGAAATTTACGCCGTGACCGCATTGGGGCCGATCCCCCTTGCCACGCTGGGCAATGCAGAGTGGCGCGGCATGGGCCAGAACTACTTGAAATCCCTGCTTGCGCTGGGCTTCCAAGCCTTTTTAATTATGGTGGTTGTCGGGATTTATGCGGTGCTGATCCGGCAGATCGGAACTGCCGACGACATATCCGGCGCAATCTGGGGCTGTATGGGCTATACCGTTTTGCTTTGCTTCTGTCTGTTCAAGACCGGCAGCATATCGAAAGCCGTATTTACCGCACATTGACAGACAGGAGGAATACCAACCATCAAAGAAACACAAAAGAAAACCTACAACATCCTTTACGCCGACCCGCCGTGGCGATATGAGTGCAAACGGACAGGGGCGGCGGAACATCACTATCCCACCATGAGCATTGATGAGCTGTGCACCCTGCCGGTGGAAACGCTGGCGGAAAAAGACTGCCTCTTGTTTTTGTGGGCGACTTTCCCCCAGCTCCCGGAGGCGCTGCGTCTGATTAAGGCGTGGGGCTTTTCCTTTAAGACCGTGGCCTTTGTCTGGCTGAAATTGAACCGCAAAAGCCCCACATGGTTTTACGGACTGGGCTATTGGACGAGAGGAAACGCGGAAATCTGCCTGCTTGCCAAGCGGGGCCATCCCAAGCGTTACTCCAAAAGCGTCCATCAGTTTATCATTTCCCAGGTGGAGGAACACAGCAAGAAACCAGACATTACCCGTGAGAAAATCATAGAGCTTGCGGGCGACTTGCCCCGCGCAGAACTGTTTGCCAGACAGAAAATCCCCGGCTGGGATGTGTGGGGCAATGAAGTGGACAGCGATTTTTCCCTGTCCGTACCAGAAACGAGGTGACTTTTTATGGCTTATGTAACTGTCCCCAAGGATTTAACCAAGGTCAAATCCAAGGTAGTATTCGGGCTGACGAAACGCCAGCTCATTTGTTTTGGCGGTGCGCTGCTTATTGGCGTCCCGCTTTTCTTTTTGATCCGGGGCCGCGTCCCGACCAGCGCGGCGGCGCTCATTATGGTGTTCGCCATGCTGCCGGGCTTTCTGCTGGCGCTTTACGAAAAACACGGCCAGCCCCTTGAAGTGGTGGTGCGCCAGATCGTAGAGTGCTGCTTCATCCAGCCCAAGGAACGGCCCTACCAGACCAACAACGCTTATACCGCCCTTGTGCGGCAATCCCAAATGGAAAAGGAGGTCAACGCCATTGTCCAAAAAGCAAAAGAACGAAACGAGCGCAAAAGCGCCGGTCAAGCTCACCCGCGCCGAAAAGAAAGAGATTCAGGCCGTCATCCGAAAGTATAAGGGCGACGGCAAGCCCCATTCGGCGCAGGCCAGTATTCCCTATGAGGCCATGTATCAGGACGGCGTGTGCCGGGTGACGCCCCGCACCTTTTCCAAGTGCATTGAGTTTACGGACATCAGCTACCAACTGGCGCAGGCGGACACCAAGACCGCCATCTTTGAAAACCTGTGCGACCTCTACAACTATCTGGACGCTTCCATTCATGTGCAGTTTTCCTTTATCAACCGCAAGATCGACCCCAAGCAGTACGCCAAGAGCTTTGAAATCCGGGCGCAGGGGGACGACTTCGACGACATCCGCAGCGAGTATTCCGACATTTTGCAAGACCAGCTTGTGAACGGAAACAACGGCCTGATGAAGCGGAAATTTATGACCTACACCATTGAGGCGGACAGCCTGAAAATGGCCCGCGCCAGACTGCGCCGGATCGAAACCGACCTTTTGGGCTATTTCAAGAGCATGGGGGCCTCCGCGTGGGGACTGGACGCCAAGGAACGGCTGGAAGTCATGCACAGCATTTTCCACCCGGACGGAGAACCGTTCTCCTTTGACTGGAAGTGGCTTGCCCCGTCGGGGCTTTCCACCAAGGACTTTATCGCCCCGTCCTCGTTCCGCTTCGGCAATGCCCGGATGTTCGGGCTGGGCGGCAAATACGGGGTGGTGAGCTTTCTGCAAATCCTTTCCCCGGAGCTGTCGGATGAAATGCTGGCCGATTTTCTCAATACGGAAAACGGCATTGTGGTGAACCTCCATGTGCAGGCCATCGACCAGAGCGACGCCATTAAGACGGTCAAGCGCAAGATCACCGACCTTGACGCCATGAAGATTCAGGAACAGAAACGAGCGGTAAGAAGCGGTTACGACATGGATATTCTTCCCAGCGACCTTGCCACCTACGGGCAGGACGCCAAGGAGCTGCTAAAGACCTTGCAGAGCCGGAATGAACGGATGTTCCAGCTTACCTTTTTGGTGCTGAATACCGCAGACACCCGGCAAAAGCTGGAAAACGATGTATTCTGGGCTGCTGGGATCGCCCAGAAATACAACTGTTCCCTTGTGCGGCTGGACTACCAGCAGGAACAGGGGCTTATGAGCAGCCTGCCGCTGGGGGCCAGCCACATCCAGATTGAACGCTCCCTGACGACTTCCAGCGTGGCCGTGTTCGTCCCCTTTGTGACGCAGGAGCTTTTTCAGGGCGGCGACGCCATGTATTACGGGATCAACGCCAAGACCGGCAACATGATTATGCTCGACCGCAAACGGGCGAGGTGTCCCAACGGGCTAAAGCTGGGGACACCGGGAAGCGGCAAAAGTATGAGCTGTAAATCAGAAATTTTGAGCGTGTTCCTCTGCACCCCGGACGATGTGTATATCTGTGATCCAGAGGCCGAGTATTACCCCCTTGTGAAGCGGCTGCATGGGCAGGTGGTGAAGCTGTCGCCTACCAGCAAAAACTATGTGAACCCGCTGGACATCAACCTGAATTACTCCGAGGATGAAAACCCGCTGGCCTTGAAATCCGACTTTGTGCTGTCGTTCTGTGAGCTTGTCATGGGCGGCAAGAACGGGCTGGAAGCCATTGAAAAGACGGTGATCGACCGGGCGGTACAGGTGATCTACCGGCCTTATCTGGCAGACCCCAAGCCGGAAAATATGCCCATCCTTGCAGACCTGCACAAAGCCCTGTTAGACCAGCATATCCCGGAGGCCGACCGGGTGGCGCAGGCCCTTGACCTGTATGTGTCCGGCAGCTTAAATGTGTTCAACCACAGAACCAACATCGACATTCAAAACCGCATTGTGGCCTTTGACATCAAGGAGCTGGGCAAGCAGCTAAAGAAAATCGGTATGCTCATTGTCCAAGACGTGCGCTTTGTTTCTTGTTAATCTCCATAGAAATATGGAACAAAGCAAGACAGATTTCTAATGAAATCTGAACTCTATATTCGATTTGACAGGGGAAGTTCCTGTCTGACCCGGTGTGACGGGTTACAAAAATTCTAATCTCCGACGTGCATTTCATTGTGACAGGTGAATTGTACGAAGCTCGGTGAAAAGCGGGGAAGAAGCTTGAGACAGCTTGGATAACCGCAAGAAGCTATAAATTAGTCATGTCCAGTATATTTTGTTGCAATCGACAAAAGTCCTGAGTGTAAGGCTCGTAAACGATGGGATGATAACACAGCCATCCTCCCCATGTGGGGTGCTGTCGCCGTTGAAATATGTCTTGGTGGAAAACGGCAGAAAACCGGAATGGTCGAATGTCACTGGCAATCAATCACACAAGCCAGTGATGGCAGCCGGGTCAGAGGGACGGGCTAAAACTAAATGTAAAGCTAGAATATAGGGAACAAAGGAACCGTGGACGGCGCTCCGGTACATGCCGGTGCAAGTAAGGTGTCACCCTTGCCGCACAGGTAGGAAATGACCTGTTAATCCACGGGGCATCAGCCCGTAGTAGTGATGAAGCTCCTGTAATGGGAGTGGAGCGAAGGGGCATAGTTAATATGGATTCGTATGTGAACAGAAAGTCGAGGAAGCCGTAGGCAAACCTGACTAAAACCAGAAACACAACCTCGGAAGGAGGTGGTGCGTATGGCACAACAATTCGACTGCCCAAAAACTGAAACTGAATTACGCACTTTGTTAGACGAATTGTATCAACAAAGCAGGAAAGCCAGACAGGAAGGAAAATACCCTGCCTTCAAAGGCTTACTGGAAATTATGTCAGCAGAAACAACGATTGTGACTGCAATTCACAATATCAAGAGCAATCATGGGAGTGATACTCCCGGTGTCGATAACAAGACTATGCGGCGGGAATATCTGCAAAAACCCTACCGATGGGTTATTAACGACATCCAGAGAGCTTTTGAAAAGTTTGAAGCACAGAAAATACGCAGGAAATATATTGACAAACCGGGGAAAAAGGAAAAGCGTCCGTTAGGTATTCCTACAATACGGGACCGCATTGTACAGGAATGTATGCGTATCGTGTTGGAACCCATTGTAGAAGCGCTATTCTTTGAACATTCTTATGGTTTCCGCCCAATGAGGGATACGGCAATGGCGCTGGAAAGACTGAATTTCATCACTTTCCACACAGGTTATTACTGGTTTGTGGAAGGAGACATCAGTAAATGTTTCGACTATATCGACCACGCTATACTTCTCCGCAGACTATATCATTTGGGAATTAAAGACCGGCGTGTGCTTCAAATCATCAAACAAATGCTGAAAGCAGGCGTTCTTGATGAATGTGAAGTAAATGAAGAAGGCACTATGCAGGGCGGGATTATCAGCCCTCTGCTTGCAAATGTCTATCTCGACATTATGGATGAATGG
Source organism: Ruminococcus sp. RTP21359st1_H3_RTP21359_211015 (assembly GCF_040909065.1). Taxonomy (NCBI): domain Bacteria; kingdom Bacillati; phylum Bacillota; class Clostridia; order Eubacteriales; family Oscillospiraceae; genus Ruminococcus; species Ruminococcus sp. RTP21359st1_H3_RTP21359_211015. The sequence continues at coordinate 37,418 of NZ_JBDGDD010000020.1, read as the reverse complement.
GTAACAAAACAGTGGGAACTGAAAAACACCACCCACAAATACAATCAGGATTCCGCAAAAAGAAGGGCATTGAAAAAGACCAGACTGGTGCCGGGATTCCTAGTGAGGTATGCCGACGATTTTGTAATTATTACAGATAGCCGGGAACATGCTGAATTTTGGAAATCATCGTTAAAGGAATTTCTGGAAACAGAGATGAAGCTGACATTATCCAAAGAGAAAACACTGATTACGGATGTAAGAAAGAAACACGCCACATTTCTCGGATACGAGTTTAAGGTAGTAAAGGGGAAAGGCGAACATGGTTATGTTACCAGAACACAGCCGGACAGAGAAAGACTGAAACGCAAAGTTGATGTGATAGCGGATAATATTAAGAAAATCCCACGGGATACAAGCCGTGAAAAGCTGATTGATGAAATCAATCGGATTAACAGCCAGATACGAGGGGTCATCCAGTATTATCAATGCTGCACATGGGTTAGCGTGAGCATGGACAAATATGGCAGAAAGATACAACTTGCAGCGAGCCGCCGGCTCAAACAGTATAAAGGGAAATGGATTCGAGCCAAAGATACGCAGAACCTTCCCCGAATACACCAGAATTACAGGCAAAAGATACCTTCTGTCAAATACCGTGACATCTATGTTGGAGTTACATCGCTCACGTTCTGTAACTGGCAGGAAACGAGAGGGAAAAATCCAAAAGAAACGCCCTATACTGCCGAAGGACGGGAAATCAATTTCAGGCGCACTAAGAAGAAGCGCATACAAGCCAGATTGGATGATGTGTATTCAGAAAATGCGTCAATCGCTGTCTTAAAGGGTAAATGGGGCTATCTGAACAATTTTGAGTTTGTCATGAATAAGGCATACGCCCTGAACCGTGACCGGCTCAAATGCAGGGTTTGCGGAAAATGGTTGATAGACCATGCTCCATACACCCATAGAATTAACCCATATCTTCCGCTGGATAAAGTAAACCGTGTCAACAACCTTATATCAGTACACAAGAAATGCTCTATGGCGATTAACACGCCGGGCATGGACATCAGTGATTATGAAAAACAAGTGCAAAAGAAGATTTTAAGTTATAGGGAAAAACTGGTAGTTTCACATACACGCAACAACTAATCCGTATTGATGGAGCGCCGTGTGCGACGAAAGCCGCACGCACGGTGCGACGTGGGGGAAAATCCGTCCTGACTACCATATCGGGAGATATGGCAAAAGCGGCGGATTACCTATCACAATCAGATTTGGGGGCGCGTCACCCAAAACCGCAGCAAGGGCAAGGCGACATGGTATTTCTGTGATGAGTTCCACTTGCTTTTGCGTGAGGAACAGACGGCGGCCTTTTCCTGTGAGATTTGGAAGCGTTTTCGTAAGTGGGGCGGGATTCCCACAGGTGCGACGCAGAATGTAAAAGACCTGCTTTCCTCCCCGGAAATTGAGAACATTTTGGAAAACAGCGACTTTATCTGCCTGTTAAATCAGGCCAGCGGCGACCGCAAAATTCTTGCGGAACGGCTGAACATTTCGCCCCAGCAATTACGGTATGTGGACAATTCCGAACCCGGCGAGGGGCTTCTCATTTACGAAAATGTGATCCTGCCCTTTAAGAACCCCATCCCGAAAAACACCCAGCTCTACCAGATCATGACGACCCGGTTAGGCGAGGGGGCGACGGTATGAGCGCCTTAACGCATTTCAGCCTGTTTTCCGGGATCGGCGGGATCGACCTTGCGGCGGAAGCCGCAGGGTTTACCACCGTATGCCAGTGCGAATGGGCGGATTTCCCGATGGAAGTTTTGAAAAAGCACTGGCCGCAGATACCAAAATTTAAGGACATTACCACAGTGACAAAGGAGGCATTTTTTGAAAAAACAGGACGAGAAACCACCACGCTTATTTCCGGGGGATTCCCCTGCCAGCCCTTTTCCAGCGCCGGGAAACAAAGAGGATTTGAGGACGAACGGTATTTATGGCCCGAAATGCTCCGCGTTATCCGGGAACTGCACCCCTCTTGGGTGCTTGGAGAAAATGTTGCTGGCTTCATCCATCTGGGGCTCGACAAGACGGTTTTTGACTTGGAGCAGGCAGGCTACGCCGTTAGGGTTTTCGTACTTCCTGCTGTCGCCGTCGGCGCATGGCATGAGCGCAAAAGAACTTTCATCATCGGCCATGCTGCTTCCCACGCCCCTTGCCAGCGACACGGGGGATGTGGGGAAAACTGTCGATGTGCGGATGACCCCGACCGGGAGCTTCCGAAAATACAATCCCAGCGGAACCGTATGGACGGCGCGGCTGTCATGGGCGGTTTACAAACTGCTGGGCAGCCCGCCGGGGGATGTGAAACTGAATCCCGACTGGGTGGAATGGCTGATGGGATTCCCCCGGAGATGGACGGACATTCCATGTGGGCCAAAGAACCGGCGCAAATCCCGTACTTAATCAGCGACCCGCCGGCGAATGTGGCAAAGCGGTTAAAGACTTTGGGAAACGCAGTTGTTCCCCCGCAGGTGTACCCCATCCTGCGCTATATTGCAGAGATTGAAACCGGGCGCTGTCGGAACAGACAGCAAGGAGGTGATCGGATATGGAACCCTTAAAACCCCGCGACAAGGTAACGCAGCACATGACCCGCGACGGCCTGACGCTGGATAACCAGACCACCGGCGAAAGCGTCAATGTGTCCAGCCGGGAGGCCGAGCAGGAATACACCGCCCAGCCGGAGGGCGCGGCGGAAAAAATACTGGAACGGGCGGACGAACTGCACGACCGCCACAGGGCAAAGAAAGCGGCCAAGGACGCCGGGGAAACCGTGGCGCAGGCCACCGGCCCCGTTTCCCGGTTGCAGTTTACCGCCGAGGAACGGGCCTCCCCGGAGCTGACCCCGTATATCAGAAAGGCAGAAAAACGGGCGGATAAGCTGGAAGCGGCCAAAGAAGCCCTGCCGAAAAAGCGTGTTGTCACCAAGGAAACTGTCTATAACGAGGCCAAGGGCAAGGCCAAAAGCAGGCTGTATTTTGACAAGGTGGAGAAAGCCCCTCCCCAGCTCAAACCAAACCCGGCCAGCCGTCCCATACAGGAAGCTGGGCTTTACCTCCACGGAAAAATCCATGAGGTAGAACACGAAAATGTGGGCGTGGAGGGCGGCCACAAGGGGGAGGAACTGGCGGAACGGCAGGCGGGCCGCATGATCCGCAGCGGCGTCCACCGCCACAAGCTCAAACCCTACCGGGCCGCAGCCAAGGCCGAGCGAAAGTCCATCGCCGCCAACGCCGAGTTTGCGTATCAAAAATCCCTGCGGGACAACCCGGAGCTGGCGCAGGCGGCCAAGAACCCCGTTTCCCGTTTCTGGCAGAAACAGCACATCAAGCGGGAATACGCCAAGGCAGCAAGGGCGGCGGGCCAGACCGCACAGGGGGCGGCAAGCACCGCCAAGACCACGGCTGCCGCAGCCAAGAAAGCCGCAGAGAAAAGCAGACAGGCCGCGTCCTTTGCCGCCCGGCACTGGAAAGGGGCGCTGATCGTCGGCGGCGTGGGCCTCATGCTCCTACTGGTGATGGGCGGCCTGCAATCCTGCACCGCCATGTTTGGCAGCACCGGGACGGGCCTTGCCGCCACCTCCTATCTCTCCGAGGACAGCGATATGCTGGGAGCCGAAGCCGCCTATGCCGCACTGGAAGCAGACTTGCAGCATGAACTTGACAACTACGAAAGCCTGCACCCCGGCTATGACGAATACCGTTTCGATCTGGACGAGATCAAGCATGACCCCTATGTGCTGACCTCCATCCTCTCCGCGCTGCATAACGGCGTGTTCACTTTGGGGGAGGTACAGGGCGACCTTGCCATGCTCTTTGAAAAGCAGTACATCCTGACCCAGACCATCGAAACGGAAACCCGCTACCGCACCGAAACGAGGACGGACAGCGAGGGAAACACCTACACCGTGGAAGTCCCCTACACCTACTATATCTGTAATGTGAAGCTGGAAAACTTTGACCTGTCCCACCTGCCCATCTACATTCTCACCGAGGAACAGATGGGCTTTTATGCTGCCTATATGCAGACTTTGGGCAACCGGCCAGACCTGTTCCCCAACGGCAGCTATCCCCACGCCTCCACCCCGAAAGAGCCGACCTACTATGAAATCCCCCCGGAGGCGCTAAAGGACGAAGCCTTTGCCGCCATGATTGCCGAGGCGGAAAAGTATGTGGGCTATCCCTATGTGTGGGGCGGCAGCTCCCCAAGCACCAGCTTTGATTGTTCCGGCTTCATTAGCTGGGTTATCAATCATTCTGGCTGGAATGTGGGACGCCAGACGGCGCAGGGGCTTTACAACATCTGCACCCCCGTTTCCCCGGAGCAGGCCAAGCCCGGCGACCTTGTATTTTTCGTCGGCACTTACGACACTGCCGGAATGTCCCATGTGGGGCTGTATGTGGGAAATTCGGTCATGCTGCACTGCGGCGACCCCATTTCCTACACGAACCTTAATTCAAGCTACTGGCAGCAGCATTTTTATTGTTACGGGCGTTTGCCTTAAACGCCAGAAAGGAGGGCCTATCAACATTGTTTCTTTTGGAGGCGGTACGAACAGTGCCGCCTTGCTTGTCGGGCTTTATCAGCACAACATCCCGGTTGACCTGATTCTGTTTGCAGATACCGGGGCGGAACATCCCCATACCTATCAGTTTATCCAGTGCATGAATCAATGGCTGTCTGAACATGGTATGCCGCAGATCACCACCGTGGAAAAGGTTGACCGGGCGGGCAATCGCCTGACCCTTGAAATGGAATGTCTGCGTTCCTGCACCCTGCCGTCCATTGCCTACGGGCATAAGCGGTGTTCCCTCAAGCACAAGATCGGGCCGCAGGAAAAATTCTGCAACCACTACGCACCCTGCCGGGAGGTTTGGGCCGGCGGCGGCAAAGTCAACCGCTTTATCGGTTTTGACGCCGGAGAAATGCGGCGGTATCTGCGTTCCCGCAAAATTGATGAAGCCGACAAGAAATATTACAACCATTATCCCCTGATTGAAGAATGGGGCTGGGACAGGAGCGATTGCGTCCGGGTGATTCAGGCGGCAGGATTGCCGCAGCCGGGCAAATCCTCCTGCTTTTTTTGTCCCAGCATGAAGCAGCCGGAAATTTTGAATCTGAAAGAACACGATCCCGCCTTGTATCAGCGTGCGCTGGCGCTGGAAGCCAACGCCATGCCCAACCTAAAAACCGTAAAAGGATTGGGACGCAACTACTCATGGCAGGAACGATTTGGAAAGGAGTAAATCACTATGGCAATGAACAAATTGGAGCGCATTGAAAAGGATATTGAGAAAACCAAGGGCAAGATCGCGGAGCTGCAAAAGCAGCTTCGGGAGCTGGAAGCGGCCAAGACCGAACAGGAAAACTTGCAGATCGTCCAGCTTGTGCGCGGCCTCAACATGACCCCGCAGGAGTTCGCCGCCTTTGTGCGCGGCGGCGCGTTGCAGGCGGCCCCGGCCCCGATCCCGGACTTTGAACAGGAGGACAGCGCCCATGAAGAAATCTAAACTGTTCCGCACTTTGACGCTGGCTGTGGCCGCTGCGCTCTGCATGGCGACCACAACCGTTACCGCCTACGCCGGGGGCGCTGACCCTGACCCTGTGCCACTGCCTGAAACCACCGAGGCCCCCGCAGAAGTGCCGGAGGAAACCGAAGAACCTACCACCGGCGGCATGGAGCCGGAGGGCGTACCCGTTACCCCGCAGGGCAACGCCGCGCTGGTGGATGACTTTTTCGGGGATAAGCAGCTTATCACCGTTACCACCAAGGCCGGGAATTATTTTTACATCCTGATCGACCGAGCCAACGAGGACAAGGAAACGGCGGTGCATTTCCTCAACCAAGTGGACGACGCCGACCTGCAAGCCTTGTTGGAGGACGGGAAAAAAGAGCCGGAGGTCTGCACCTGTACGGCCAAATGTAAAGCCGGGGCCGTCAATACGGCCTGCCCGGTCTGTAAAAACAACCTGACCGCCTGCAACGGGCCGGAGCCGAAGCCCCAGCCAGAGGAAGAAAAACCGCAGGAGGAAAAGCCAAGCGGCATGGGCGGCCTTGTGGTGTTCTTTGTGGTGGTGCTGCTGGGCGGCGGCGCAGCCCTCTACTTCCTGAAATTCAAAAAGGAAAAAGCCGACACCACAGGCAATGACGATCTGGCCGAGTATGACTTTGGCGAGGACGAGGACGACGAGGACGAAGCCCCGGAGCCGGACGAGGATATGACAAGTGAAGATGGAAATAAGGAGGACGAAGTATGAGCTATCAGTTAGTAATTGCAGAGAAACCAAGCGTAGCCCGCAGCATTGCGGGTGTGATCGGCGCGGACAAGAAACAGGACGGCTATATGGAGGGAAACGGCTATCTGGTGAGCTGGTGTATCGGCCACCTTGTTTCCCTTGCCGACGCCGGGACTTATGACGAGCGTTTCAAAAAATGGCGCTATGACGACCTGCCGATTCTGCCGCAGGAATGGCAGTACATCATTCCCGACGATAAGAGAAAGCAATTTGACACCCTGCGTTCTTTGATAGAGCGCCCCGATGTTACCGGCCTTGTGTGCGCCACCGACGCCGGGCGCGAGGGGGAATTGATTTTCCGTTTTGTCTACCAGATGGCGGGCTGCAAGAAACCGTTTCAGCGCCTTTGGATTTCCAGCATGGAGGACGCGGCCATCAAGGACGGCTTCGCCCACCTGAAACCGGGAACCGATTATGATAGCCTGTATCAGTCGGCCCTTTGCCGGGCGCAGGCGGATTGGCTGGTAGGGATCAACGCGACAAGACTTTTCTCCATCCTCTACCACAAGACCCTGACCGTGGGCCGCGTCCAGACGCCGACCCTTAAAATGCTGGTTGACCGGGAGGCCAAGATCAGCAGCTTTCAGAAAGAGAAATACCACATCGTCCAGATCGCGGCGGGCGGCATGGAGGCGGCCAGTGAACGCATAGGAAACGCAGACGACGCCAAGACCCTGAAATCCGCCTGTGAAACGGCGCAGGCCGTTTGTGTGTCGGTAACACGGGAGGAAAAAACGGAGCAGCCGCCCCGCCTCTATGACCTCACCACCTTGCAGCGGGAGGCAAACCGCCTGTTTGGATTTACCGCCAAGCAGACCCTTGACTATGCCCAGCAGCTTTACGAAAAGAAGCTGCTGACCTATCCCCGCACCGACAGCCAGTATTTGACCGATGATATGCTGCCAACGGCGGAAAGCCTTGTGTCCGGCCTGTGGCCTCTGCTTCCCTTTGCGGCGGGGCTTGACCTGTCCCCGCAGTTTGGCCGGGTGCTGAACAGCAAAAAGGTGAGCGACCACCACGCCATTATCCCGACAATGGAATTTGTGCAGAAAGGCTTTGACTGGCTGACCGAGGGGGAAAAGAAACTGCTGTCCCTTGTGTGCTGCAAGCTGCTGTGCGCCGTGGCCGCGCCCCATGTGTATGAAGCTGTCACCGCCACATTCACCTGTGCCGGGAACACCTTTACCGCCAAGGGAAAAACCATCCTGACCCCCGGCTGGAAAGAGCTTGACCGCCGCTTTAAGGCGTCGTTCAAAACAGACGCCGACGACACCGCCCCGGAGCCTGTGCGTGAACTGCCGGAGATCACCGAGGGACAGACCTTTGACAAGGTAACTGCCGCCGTCACCGAGCATTTCACCGCACCGCCAAAATCCTACACGGAAGATACCCTGCTTTCCGCCATGGAGCGCGCCGGTGCGGACGATCTGCCGGAGGACGCCGAGCGGCAGGGATTGGGAACCCCGGCCACCCGCGCTTCCATCTTAGAAAAGCTGGTGCAGATGGGCTTTGTGGAGCGCAGGGGCAAACAGCTACTTCCCACCAAGGACGGCCACAACCTTGCCTGCGTGCTGCCGGAAGTGCTGACCTCTCCCCAGCTTACGGCACAGTGGGAAACGGAACTGACGGCCATTGCCAAGGGGCAGGCCGACCCGGAGGGCTTCATGGCTGGCATTGCAGAAATGACAAGGGGCCTGATTGCAAACTATTCCCAGATCAGCGAGGACGCACAGAAGTTGTTTCAAACCGAGCGTGTGGTTATCGGCAAATGTCCGCGCTGCGGGGAAAGCGTCTACGAGGGCAAAAAGAACTACTACTGCGGAAACCGAAGCTGCCAGTTTGTCATGTGGAAGAATGACCGATTTTTTGAGGAACGGGGCAAGGCGTTCACTCCGAAGATCGCCGCCGCACTGCTTAAAGACGGAAAGGCAAAGGTAAAGGGCCTGCGCTCCATGAAAACCGGCAAAACCTATGACGGGACGGTGCTTTTGGCTGATACTGGCGGCAAGTATGTGAACTACCGCGTGGAACAGAGGGGCAAGAACTAAAAACAGCAAGCATAGGGAGTGTAGCCACACTCCCGGCAAAATCCCTGACCCGGCGCACCTGCCGGGCCGGGGATTTTCTCTTTGGGGAAGCCCCAAACCCCTTGTATCCAGCAAATTTACAATTCATCTATTCCAAGATACACCGTGTCATAGTATAATAAAGCCAACGATAATATCCGTTTGAGGTGACAAGTGTGAAAATATTAGTTAGTGCTTGTATTATGGGAGTGGATTGTAAATACAATGGAAAAAACAACAAAAATCTAACAGCTATCAACTACTTAAAAGATAAAGAAATTATTTGCATTTGTCCAGAGCAATTAGCAGGTATGGCTACTCCCAGACCTTGTGCAGAGATTGTGAATGGTGTAGTAACAGACGAAAATGGAAATGATGTTGATTTGGAATATAAACGAGCAGTATCAATGGCACTATCCCAAATTCAACATGAAGATATTGAGTTAGCTATACTACAATCCAGAAGTCCTACCTGCGGAGTAAACCAAATATATGATGGTAGCTTTACCGGAAAGTTGATTTCTGGAATGGGATTATTTGCAAAGGCATTAAAAGAACGAGGCATCAAAGTTATTGATGTTGAAGAAGTAGAAAACTTTAATTTGTTAGACTGTTCCCAGCTTTAATCAATCTAACCCAAACTTTCAAAATTGAATATCAGCCGCTTATTATCGGCCCACCCAGCAGGAAATCTTTCAAAGGTTTCCTGCTTTTCTTATGCCATTTTTCAGAAAGGATGTGAACCCGAAATGTCTTACAGTTCCTACGACCATGACGATTTAGAACCGGCCAGCACTATGCGGATCGAGCGCCGGATTTACTTTGAAAGCGGCAAGGCCGATCTTTCCGAAGCGGTAAAGCTGCCCCTTGCGGAGCTTCTTTCCCTGCGGGCGGAAAGCGCCGCCGCAGAACAGGAAGTGTTTGACCGCCTGAAAGAACAGGCTGCCGCATGGGAGGAACAGGCCGGAAGAACCCTGTTTCTGGACAAAGCCCTTGAATATGCCCGGACGCTTCCCGTTACCCATACCGCAAACCAGTGGGAGGCCCCGGACGAATACCGCCATATCCGCAGCAACATGGTTTACCAGATGAATTACTCCATTTCCGAGAATACCCGGTATGACAGTGCCGCCCAAAAATCCGTCCCCTACTCGTGGACACTCCGCTGGAGCCTCCGCACTAACGCGCCGGGCAGCTACCGGCAGGCCAAGATCGCCGGACAGGATCGGAAAGTCTTTGCCAGCCGGGAAGAACTGGACAAGTACCTGAATGGCCGGATCAAAGCCCACGAACATTACTTTACCGAAATTTCCCCGGCCATCCCCAAGGAATACGCCGACTATTTCAAGGTCAACGGCTGCCTGCTCCCCGGCTACACCATCGAGGGAGAGGAACCGGCAAAAGCCGCAGAGCTTCCCGCGCAGGAAGAAACCGCGCAGCCGCAGCAGACCGCAGCCACCCCGGAAAGGAGGGAACCCGTGAACGAAGTATTTTCCATTTTTCTTGATAACCGCGCCGAAGCGCAGACCGGCGGACCGCATGGCTACTGGCTTTCCCTGCCGACTTCCGCCGAGCAGGTACAGGAAGCCCTAAAGGAAATCCACATCACCGCCGACAACCAGCAGGACTTGTTCATTGGCGGCTTTTCCGCCCCGGAGGGAAAACCTCTGGAACTGCCAGAGGATTTGATAAAAGCCGCCAGCGTGGACGAACTGAACTTCCTTGCCGCCCAGCTTCAAAGGCTGGACGCCGTGGAGCTTGCGGAGCTGAACGCCGCCATGCAGTCCCCGGCGAAAATGCAGACCATCGGGCAGCTTTTGGACTACGCTGAAAACACCGATTGTTTTGTCTTAATCAACGCCAAGGACAACCGCAGTCTGGGGGAATATTACCTGAATGATTCCGGGCTGTTTGTTGTCCCCGACCCGTGGAAACCGGCCATTGACACCGACCGGCTGGGAAGTTTTATCGCCAACGAGGAACAGGGAACCTTTACCGATTACGGCTATATCCTGCGAACCAGCGACGAATGGCAGCGTGTCCATGAGGGCCAGCCAGTGCCGGGACAATACCGGGTGATGGCCTATCCTGCGCCGGAAATTCTGCGGGATGAAAGCAAGGTGCAGCCGGAGGCGGCAGCCCCCGCAAAGGCCCCGCAGCCTGTCACCCCCATTCTCTTAAACGGCCAGAACAGCGCCGAGCGCATGAAAGAGATCACCGACCGGCTGGAAACCGGCATACAGGAGCTTTTCGAGAGTGAACGCTACAAAGCCTATCTCACCACCATGTCCAAGTTCCACAGTTACAGCTTCAACAACACCCTCCTGATCGCCATGCAGGGCGGACAGCTTGTGGCGGGCTACAACAAGTGGCGGGATGATTTTCACCGCAATGTAAAGAAAGGCGAAAAGGCCATCAAGATACTGGCCCCGGCCCCGTTCAAGGCGAAAAAGGAAGTGCAAAAGCTGGACGCACAGGGCAGGCCGGTGATGGGTAAGGACGGAAAGCCTGTTACCGAAGTACAGGAAATACAGGTTCCGGCCTTTAAGATCGTTTCTGTCTTTGATGTGAGCCAGACCGAGGGGGAACCGCTGCCATCTATCGGCGTGGAAGAACTGACCGGCAGCGTGGAACGCTACGGGGAATTTTTCAAGGCGCTGGAACAGACCTCCCCGGTTCCCATTGGTTTTGAGGACATTCCGGGCGGTTCCCACGGCTACTACCACCTGACGGAAAAGCGGATCGCCATTCAGGAGGGCATGAGCGAATTACAGACCCTAAAGACGGCCATCCATGAGATCGCCCATTCCAAGCTCCACGCCATCGACCCGGAAGCCCCGGCCATAGAGCAGGCCGACCGCCCCGACAGCCGCACCCGCGAGGTGCAGGCTGAAAGCGTGGCCTATGCCGTCTGCCAGCACTACGGGCTGGACACCTCCGATTATTCCTTTGGCTATGTGGCCGGTTGGAGTTCCGGCAAGGACTTGAAAGAGCTGAAAGCCTCCCTTGAAACCATCCGGGCCACCGCCCATGAGCTGATTACCACCATTGACGGCCACCTTGCCCAGCTTCAGCAACAGCGGCAGGCCCAGCAGGAACAGCCGCAGGCCGCCGAGCAGCCAGACCCGGACAGCGTATTTTCCAAGCTGTCCCCGGAGCAACAGCAGGAAATGACCGCCAGCGTAAAAGCCATGCTGAAAACCCTCATTGAAGCGGATTTGAAATCTACCGGCGAAGTGTCGCAGGGAACCAAGGAGGCGGCGCAGGCGCAGGGCTTTACCATTGCCGGGGACGGAACGCTGGAACAGGCAGAAGCCCCGCAGGAGGCCGCCTACCATCTGGAAAGCGGCGATTACCTGTATATCCAGACATCGGAAACCGGCTACGATTACACACTGTACGGCCCCGACTACAAGGAACTGGACGGAGGCCAGCTTGACAATCCCGACCTGACCCTTGCGGAAGCCGGAAAAGAAATCCTTGCCATCCATGAGCGACCGGCGGGGATGATGGAACCCCTGACCGGCGACAGGTTGGATGGTTTTCTGGAAGCAACCGAACAGGCCAACGCCATTCCCCAGCCGCAGGCATGGAACGGGATCGACGGCCTTTTGAATGGAAAGCCGTTCATGCCGGAGGCGTCCCCGGCTGACCGGGCCGCTGCCCTGATTGAGCTGGCGGAGAAAAACGCCCCCCGTTTGGGCAGCGAGGAACGGCAGTTGATCGTGGCCTATGCCGAGGCCGTGGGCGATAACGACAAGGTGATCGGGCTTATCAACCGCCTGTGTGAACAGGGCTACGAGCTGCAAAAGGGCCAGATGGATTCTTTTGTGAAAAGCGAGATCGAAAGTGAGATTGCCGTTGCCAACGCCCAGCGGCAGATCGCGCAGAATCCGGCAGCGGAGCCGGTTGTCACGATCCTTTGGAGTGAAAGCCTCCATCTGAAAGACGGCCAGCAAATGCCGCTGCATGAAGCCGAGGCCGTTTTCAAGGAGCTGGACAGCGCCAGACGCCATGAACGGGAGCAGCCGGGCTATACGGGCCATTGGTACGACAAGACCAAGTTCCGCATTGATTTTACCATGCAGGGCCAGCCGGACAGCTACGAGGGACGGCAGGACTTTGGCGACGGGGACGGTTCCCTGATCCAGCATATCCGGGGCTACCACGAATACTACGCACAGGATGAAAGCTGGAAAAACCATGTGCTGCACCATGAGGGGCCGGAGGCATGGGAGGCGGACAAGGCCCAGCGGGATATGCTGCTGCATGAGTTCATCCCGTATATGGAGTTGCATTGCAATCTGGCCGCTATGGAGCAGGAGGCCCGGCGTCCCCTGCAATCCGGGGAAACCCTGACGCCGGAACAGACCGCTTATTTCAACGCGGTTCTGGACTATGTAAAGGAGTGCCGCCCGCTTCTCAATCAGGGCCAGTACCACTTGCCGGAGCCGCCGCAGCTTGCCGATTTCGACCAGAGCTTGCAGAACTATAAAAAACAGATCGAGGCAGAGCTGGAACAGGAGGCCGCCGCTTCCGGGCTGACGGTGGAGGAATATGTTGCCTCTGACTATGAGGCCCCGGCGCAGCCCAACTTTTCCATCTACCAAGTGCCGCCCGGCCCGGAGGGGCGCGACTTCCGCTACCGTTCCTATGAGGACTTGCAGGCGGACGGGCTTTCGGTGGACAGGAAGAATTATCAGCTTGTCTACACCGCGCCGCTGGACAAGGACACCACACTGGACGAGATTTACCGCCGCTTCAACATAGAACATCCCGCCGATTACAAGGGACATTCCCTCTCTACGGGGGATATTGTGGTGTTCCGGCAGGATGGGAAACAGACCGCCTATTATGTGGACGAGGGAGCCGACTACCGGCAGGTGCCGGAGTTTTTCGCCCAGCCGGAAAAGCAGCTCACGCCGGACGAGTGCATGACCGGCGAACAAATCCAGACGCCGAGGGGCCGTTTCTATCTGACCGACAGGAGCCGTGAACAGATGGAGGCCGCCGGGTATGGATTCCACCACCAGTCGGAGGACGGCAGGTATCTTATTATGGCAAACGGCACAGGGACATTTGCCATCCCCGCCCAGCAGGAAAGCCATATCAAGACGGCGGAAATGTCCACCGAGCAGAACTACAACATGATCGACGGCATGATGAACAATGCCCCGTCTATGGAGGAACTGGAAGCAAGGGCAAAAGCCGGGGAACAGATTTCCCTTTTGGATGTGGCCGAGGCAGCCAAGGCGGAGGCCCAAAAGCCCAAGCAGACCCGAAAGACAACGCAGAAACAAAAGAAACCGTCCATCCGGGCGCAGCTTGCCGCCGCCAAGGAGGAACAGAAAAAAAAGCCCCCGGCGCGGGAAAAATCAAAAGAAATGGAGGTATGAGGAATGTATTTCACCGTGGAAGAAGAAAACCTGATCTGTCTGTACCACAACGCCGACCGCCGCAGGACGGCGGCAAATCTCCGGGCAGCTTTGCCGGACATGGACAAGGAAATGGCAGCGCTGGCCTGCCAGACCGCCGATAAGCTGGACGCCATGAGCGACGCCGACTTTGCGGCGCAGCGGTTCCACTTCACAGACGAATAAGCAAAATGCCGGGCGCGGAGGCTGCCAAAGCCTCTGCGTCCGGCATTTTTATATAATCTCTGCCAAAAGTCAAACTCCATAATACATCTGAATTGCATTTCCGATGTATTCAGCACAACCTACGCCATACTGTTTATCAGTTGCTTCTGCTAATTTTTCATGTGCCAGATATTCTTTTGCCAAATCGAGAAGAATGTTTCTTGCGTTATCCAAATGAAACCGCTTTTTGTAATTTTCAGCAAGCATGACAACGGCTTCTTTTGCTAACTGGTCATTGTTTTCCTTTTTTGCAGACATGAACTGCTTATAAATTTTATCGTTTTCATCCTGTTCAGGCTTGAAATTATCAGCCTTTCCAGTAGGCTTCAAAATCGCTTCCATTGCTTTTTCTTTGCTTCCATACCATTTAACCAAATCTGCCATTGCCTGTTCATTTGCAAATCCGCTTGCTAAATATTCTCTGTATTTTTCTTTACTTCCATATTTAGCTACTTGCTCATCAAGTACCTCTTTAGACATAGTTGCTAAAGTGTGGTCTAACATTTTTTGAATATCGTCATTGTTAAATGCTTCAAAGCTCATGGTATTAACTCCTTTCATGACATCTGTTATCAGCTCAATAATTCCGTTTAGTCGGTTGCGTTTTCTTTCCAGAAAACTCTTTTGAGTTAATAAAACCTGTTCTTTATCATAATTTGGATTCTCCATGATTTTTTTTATGTCCATCAACGGAATTTCCAACTCTCTAAAGAACATAATTTCTTGTAATTGTTCCAGTGCTTTATTATTATAAAGCCTATAACCGGATTCAGTTAGTTTTGTCGGTTTCAATAAGCCTATTTCATCGTAATATCTAAGTGTCCGTATGCTTATTCCGGTTATATCCGACACATCTTTTACTGTTTTCATGTATCCTCCTTTCGCTTTAAGCGTAAACCCTTACGCCACGAGAGAGTCAATATTAAATTTTCTTTTTGCAGGAAAATTGTAACAAGAAGCTTATTTGATTATAGCATTGTCCAAAATAAGATTCTATGTCGAACTGTTTTTCTATGTATCTTCACTACACAAAATAATTCAGCCGGGACAAAGAACTGAAAAGGTGTCTTTGCCCCGGCGTTCTTTTTTGTCCATTTTCCCGCATTTAGAACCCTGTTTTTGGGGGAACAGGATAACTTTATCCACCTGCCTGCCGACCATGCGGAAAAACCCTTGATTTCCGAAATGCTTCCGAACTTTCTTCAATTCATTGCTTCCCAAAATAGTTGATGTTATAATTGCAAGGAAAACAACTGAATAAAAGTGTCTTCGGGGCAGGGTGAAATTCCCGATTGGCGGTAAAGTCCGCGAGCGTAAAACGCACGATTTGGTGTAATTCCAAAACCAACAGTATAGTCTGGATGAAAGAAGATATGGTTAGATTTCCGCAGATTTTGAGAGGGTTACTTTCTTTTCTGTGGCCTAATTATAATGCTAACACCTGAAAGACATTTTCTTTTGGGTGTTAATTTTTTGCCACGGAGGAAAGCAATTATGAACAGTAAAACAAAAAGAATCACAGTTATTGGTATGCTATGTGCGATCACTTATGTCACTATGGTTGTTGGCAGGATTCCTATTATTCTATTCTTAAAGTATGATCCATCCGATGTTATTGTAACTTTGGGCGGCTTTATTTGGGGGCCGATGACTTCCTGCATTGTATCTGTTATTGTAGCAACCCTTGAAATGATTACAGTAAGCGATACCGGAATATTAGGTTGTATTATGAATATCGTACAAACACTATCTTTTGCGTGTACGGCATCTGTCATTTACAAAAAAAAGCACACTTTATCTGGTGCAGTGATTGGTCTGGCATCAGGATGGCTAATAACGGTTATCGTTATGCTGTTGTGGAACTATTTGGTAACGCCGCTTTATATGGGGTATCCAAGAGAAGCAGTTGTAGAATTGTTACTTCCTGCCTTTCTTCCATTTAACTTATTGAAAGGTGGGTTAAATGCGTCCATTACATTTTTACTGTATAAGCCCATAGTTACCGCTTTGAGAAAAAGCGGATATGTTGCTACTTTGGAAAATGAAGCAAGACAAAAGCATACTGGTCTGCTTATGCTGGCAAGTTTTATTATAGTAACTTGTGTTTTGATTATCCTGTCAATGAATGGGATTATATGAGGATTGAAATGAAAGAAAAAATAAATGAGCCTATTTGCACACTAACAGGGATCGTTATACATGGCCGAGGTATTGGAAAGCATGTGGGGACACCTACCGCAAACATAGAAATAGCAAAAAATACATTTTTGCCAAAGACAGGGGTGTATGTGGCAGATATTCTTTTAAGTGACAAGATATATTATGGTGTTACCCATATTGGGACACGCCCTACACTTGATAATGATAGCTTTGTTTCAATCGAAACACATATTTTTGATTTTGATAAGGATGTATATGGGTGTACGATAACTGTCAACCTATATAAGAAATTGAGGGAAGTTAGAAAATTTAATGAATTATCCTTGCTGCTTGAACAAATTGCGAATGACCGGACAATGGCACAAGAATTTTGGGGATTAAAGCAAACAAATCACACCTTATACATTGATGTTAACCGGCATTGTGTAATATTAGAACAGCAGGAAGTTTATTTATCAACAAACGAATTTGAAGTCCTTTATTTGTTACTGCAATCTCCTCAAACCACATTCACAAAAGAACAGATTTATGAACAGATTTGGCATGAACCCACAAATAACCATTTGCACGCAGTAGAAAACACGATTTTTCAAATACGAAAAAGGTTAAAACCATATTGCAAGGGACATGAGTATATAAAAACAGTAATTGGCTATGGTTATAAATTTAATTCCGAATAAGATGTTATTTAAGTATTGCGTTGAAAAATGCCGGGCGCAGGGGCTGTATTGCCTCTGCGTCCGGCGATTCTTTTTTGTCCATTTTCCCGCATTTAGAACCCCGTTTTGAGGGGAACAGGATAACTTTATCCACCTGCCTGACGACCATGCGGAAAAACCCTTGATTTCCGTGGACTTTTACCGCCCTAAATGCGTAGACAGGAGGTATCTTTTCCGCTGGCGTTCCGCCTCTTTCTTCCGGCGCACCTGCACCGCACAATCCGGGCAGTATTTGGCCCGGTTGGAGTTCGGCGTAAACGCCGCCCCGCAGACGGCGCAGCGTTTGATCTCGTCCCGGCTTTTGGTGATCTCGGCGCATAGGGCCGCGTCCAGCGGCAGGACGGCCACCTTGAACCACCGGCACAGCAGCGAATAGGAAATACTCTGCACACAGACACATTCCTCCCCATCGTCCAGCAGGAGGCAGTTTCCGTTACAGTAGTTGCAGCACTCATGGGTGAGCCTGCGGGCCTTGCGGTATTGGGGGTAACTCATTCTCGGTATGTTCATCGTTCCTGCGTATGCTCCTTTCCCGGCGCTGTCCGCAAAATGCTGTCTACATTCTGTTTGACAATGCCGTATTCTTTCAATTTCTGTTTCGCTTCGCTGTACTGTGCGGACAGCCGTTCCCGTTCTGCGTCCAGCTTTTTATACTCGGTTTTGAGGGCGTACAGGTTGGGGAGCTTTGTGACCCCGGCCTCTTTGAGTGCCTTTGCCGCCGCCTCATACAAGATCAGTTGGCTTTCATGCTGCCGCCGGAATGCGGCCTTGTCTTTGGCATTTCGCAGTTCCAGCGCCACAGGCCGGAGCTGTTTGTAGGCAGAGAGGTTTTTTATCAGCAGCGCCATATCCCCAAGGCGGCGTTCTGCGTCTTTCAGGGCGGAGGCCGCCGCGTCGTTTGCCGCGCTGATCTCGGCCAGCCTGCTTTCCAAGCCCTCGTAGCTGTCGATCTGGTGTTCTGTGATGAAGTTTAAGGAATTGGCGGCCTGCTTCAAGTTGTGCAGCTTCGCCCACCGCGCATAGCCCGCCGACTGCTGGGCCTTGATACTGTCCTCCAAGGCAATCCGCAGGGAGATTTCCCCGGCGCTTCTTCTGCGCGGCCCCCGGTCAATGGCAATGCCCTTGATCCGCTGGGTGATCCGTTCCTCGGTGTAATCCTCCCCCAAGGTCTTGCAGCGGGTGAAGCGTTCCTGTCCGGGGGCGCGGAATGAAATAAACTTGCCCTGTTTGACTTCATAACCCTGCGCCTCCATGAGCCGCAAAAAGCCGTCAAAGTCTTTGGCCTGCGGAATGGCCGCGTCGATGGCGATTTTCAGTTTTGCTTTCCAGCTCTTGCCCTTTTTCTGTGCGTCCCACTCGGCGTAGGTCTTGCCCTTGTCTTTGCCGGGCTTTACCACAGACAGGCCGTGTTCCTTGCACAGCCGGTCGCTGGTTCGCCGGATAAAGGCGTAGCTTTGGCGGGTGGAAATGTACTTGCGCTGGTTCGCCATATCCACGGCGCAGAAAATGATGTGGTTATGCAGGTGGCCCTTGTCGATATGGGTGGTAATCACATAGGGATATTTACCTTGCAGCACTTCATCGGCAAGCTGCCGCCCGATCTCATGTGCCTGCTCCGCCGTGGTTTCCCCCGGTTCAAAGGCTTGTATCAGGTGGTGGGCCAGATTGTTGCCCTTTTGGTACGCCTGATCTAACAGCATTTGAAATTCAATATCCGCCGTTTCATAGGAACAGCCATAGGAAGAAACGAACAGCTTTTCATCGGTCTTGTCCGGGTTCTCGATGTAGTCCAGCGCTTTTTTCAGCGTTGACTTGATAGGATGGATCTTTGTAACTGCCATATCTGTGCCAGCGCCCCCTTGATGTCCTCCAAGTCCTGCGCGTACACAGTCCCGGTACTGTTGATACGCCTTGCAATCTGGTTGATGTTGACGCCGATCTTTTGCAGCTCTGCGGTCTGCGCCCGGACAGGGCCGGTGTCGATATGGACGATATAGCCGTCAATCAGCATTTTCCGGGCGTAGGCAGAAAAGTTCTTTGTGCCAAGCTGGGCCATCTTCTGCTGGATCAGCGCCCGTTCCTCCGGCGTCACCGGGACGCGCAGCACAAACTTCCGTTTTCGGTTTGCCACTTTCTCACCTCCATTCATTCAGGGGTTTGGGGACTTCCCCAAGATACAAACGGGAAGCCGTTTGCCGGGAGTGTGGCTACACTCCCTATGCTTGCTGTCTTTGTTCTTCTTCCCCTAAAAAGCGTTCTGACCCCAAGGAAATACCCGCAAAATCCCGGTTTGTTCTGAAAACCGCAAAAAAAAGAGAGGGCGCAGCCTTGCGTCCTCCCAAAAACAAAACAGAGGGTTGTCATGCACCCTCCGTTTCGTCATTCTTCTGTTGAATTTGAATGGCCCCGTCAATCGCGCCCTCGATGATCGGCAGAAATTCTTCCGGGCAGAGTTTCAGCTTGTGGCTGACCCGCTGCCGCTGTGCGCTTTCCTCCCGCATGATCTCCGGGTTAAAATACCGTTCCACGGGAAGCCCGCAGATTTTGATAAGCTGTATGATAACCGGCAGGCTGGGAATCGTGCCGTCATTTTCGATGTTGGCAAGATAGCGCCAGTCGATATTGACCTGTTCCGCCAGCGTCTTACGCGATAACTGCTTTACTTTCCGCGCCTCTTTTACATCTGCGCCGAAAGTTTCAAAGCCGGGACAATCTTTGATATTTGCCATATAGCACCACCCATCTACATTGTATATTTCATATTTTCTCAATGGAATGTTGCTATATGCAGGAAGATTAAACTTTATAATTCATATTTTCCGCCTTGTACTGAAAAGCGGGCTATCCTATAATAAAGAAAAAGCACTTTTTTGAAAAAATCCGTCCGCTGTAACATTTCGCGGACATTTGCCTGTTATACTATCTGCAAAAAGCAAAGGAAGTGAGAATATGAAGCAGATTTTAATTGTCGAGGACGACAGTTTTTTGAATAAGATGTTAGACTATAACCTGACCGCAGACGGCTACGGCGTGACTTCTGCCCTAAATGCCAGAACCGCAGCCGAAGCCATCCGCCAGCGGGAATTTGATTTAGTGCTGCTGGACATCAACCTGCCGGACGGGAACGGTTTTGAACTGTGCAAGCTGATAAAGCCCCAGCACCCGGACACTATTGTAATTTTCCTGACCGCCAACGATCAGGAGAGCGACCAGATACGGGGCTATGAGGTGGGCGCGGTGGACTACATCACAAAGCCCTTTGTGATCGGGGCCTTGCAGCGGAAAATCAAAGCCATGTTCGCCATGCTGGAACACCACAAACCGGCCAAGGACATTTACGACGACGGGCGGCTGTTTCTGGACTTCTCGGAGCAGACGGCTTCCTTAAACGGCAAGCCCCTGACCCTATCCCCGATGGAGTATAAAATGCTGAACCTGTTCCGCAAAAATCCCCGGCAAGTGCTGACCCGTGGGCAGCTTTTGGAAAAGCTGTGGGATATAGACGAAAGGTTTGTGGACGAACATACCCTGACAACCTCCATCAGCCGGATTCGCAGCAAGATTGAAGCCGACGGCGGCGCGCCCTACATCAAGACCGTTTACGGCATGGGCTATCAATGGACGGGGGGCGAGGCAAAATGAAGTTTAAGAACCTCTCGGTAAAGCGGCTGTTTGGCCGGGTGGCAATGGGGCTTGTCCTCTCCATGTCAGGGATCACCATAGCCCTTTTTCTTGTGACAAAACAGACGGCGGTGCTGCTGACAGGCGGGGCGCTGCTGCTGTGCGCTCTTGTGGGGATTTTTGTACTGACGCAGGCGTTTGGAAAGCGGCTGTCGCAGTTTACCGCTGACCTGTGCCAGACTTTAGACCACATGATCGCCGGGAATGAAGCACCCCAGCGGCCAGAGGACAGCGAAACCCAGCTTGCCAGAATCGGACACCGGCTGGCAAGGCTTTACCAGATCATGCAGGAGAACAGCCGCCGGGTGGACGAGGAACGGCAGGAGTTGCAGACCCTTGTATCGGATATTTCCCATCAGGTGAAAACGCCGGTAAGCAATCTGAAAATGGCGACGGACACCCTGCTGGAAAAGCCTATGACCGAGGCGGAGCGCACCGACTTTATCCGGGGAATCCGCAGCCAGACGGATAAGCTGGACTTTCTCTTTCAGGCCCTTGTGAAAACCTCACGGCTGGAAACGGGCGTGATCCAGTTGGATAAGAAACCGGGTTGCCTCTTTGATACCGTGGCACAGGCCATGAGTGGGATCGTGTATGCAACGGAGAAAAAGGAAATTGCTGTGTCCGTGGACTGCCCGGAGGATTTGACCGTTTCCCATGACAGCAAGTGGACATCCGAAGCCCTCTTTAACCTGCTGGACAATGCGGTGAAGTACACCCCGGCAGGCGGAAAAATTGCTGTGTCGGTGGTGCTGTGGGAAATGTATGTGGAGATCAAAGTGACCGACACCGGCAAGGGCATTTCCGAAAGCAATCAGGCCGCCATCTTCCGGCGCTTCTATCGTGAGGAAGAAGTACACGAACAGCAGGGCGTGGGCATTGGCCTGTATCTGGCCCGCGAGATCGTAACGCGGCAGGGCGGCTATATCAAAGTGGTTTCGGAGCCGGGCAAGGGTTCGGAATTTTCCATTATGCTGCCTACAAAATAGAACGCGGCGGACGGCCATTTCCGGCTGCCCGCCGTAAATTTTTTTGAAATGTCCGAGCGTTGTAACATTTCACCCCGATTTTCAATGAAATTTTTTGGCCGCTGTAACATTTCGCGGACATTTGGGTTTTACAATAGCCTTATCAACAGGCAGAAAGCCTTGAAAGGAGTTTTGAGTATGAGCGTTTTACAGACGATTGATCTGAAAAAGTATTACGGTACAGAGCCAAACATTACCCGCGCCCTTGACGGCGTGAACTTCTCCGTGGAGGACGGCGAATTTGTGGCCGTTGTGGGAACCTCCGGCAGCGGCAAGTCTACCCTGCTTCACATGATGGGCGGGCTGGACACTCCCACCAGCGGAACCGTGATTGTCCGAGGCGAAGAACTGGCAAAGAAGAACGACGAGCAGCTTACCATCTTTCGCCGCCGCAACATCGGCTTTATCTTCCAGAACTATAACCTTGTTCCCATCTTGAATGTGTATGAGAACATCGTCCTGCCGGTGGAGCTGGACGGGGACACGGTGGATCAGAAGTTTTTGGACGAGATCGTTCACCTGCTGGGGCTGGAAGATAAACTGAAAAATATGCCGAACAATCTTTCCGGCGGCCAGCAGCAGCGTGTGGCTATCGCCCGCGCCTTGATTACCAAACCGGCTATCGTGCTGGCCGACGAGCCGACCGGCAACCTTGACAGCAAGACCAGCGCCGAGGTGCTGGGGCTTATCAAGCGTACCAGTGCGCAGTTCCGGCAAACTGTTGTGATGATTACCCACAATGACGACATAGCCCGTCTTGCAGATCGGATTGTCCGCATTGAGGACGGAAAGATTGTGGAGTAAGGAGGTGGCAGGCTATGACATGGCCTTTTGAAAATGATACCAGCGCCATTACAAAGAAGCTGGCAAACAGAAGCATTAAAGCAGATAAGCGAAGAAACATCTTTATTATTGTAACGATTGCTTTTGCTGCCTGCCTTATGACCGTTCTTGCGCTCTATACATTCGGAAAATCACATGAATTGAAAACATTCTTACAGGGGCGCTACCAAGCGGCAGTTATTGATGTGGATTTGGAAACAATCAATGATTTAAGGCAAGATTCCAACATTGAAATGGTAGGAACAGAGGCTTTAGTTGATAGTTTCCGTGTTGATGATTATACATTGAATGTTAATTTTCGGGACAGCAATAATCTGTATTTGTATTCCACAGAATTTGTTGGGAACTTACCTGATAAGGAAAATGAAGTTGCAGTTTCGGAAGCCTATTTGAAACATATTGGCCGCCCTGTTGAATTGAACCAAGAAATCGAATTACCGTTGCAAAATGGGAAAAATGCAAATTTCACGGTATGCGGTCTTTTACATGACGATGGTGCAAATAGGCGGTATCAAGTATTGGTATCTGATTCTTTTCTGCAATCGTATTTTCAAGATCACATCCCTTATAATGCTACACTACGGATAATGGGAAGCGGATCATTCAAAGAGGACGAATTGAAAAATTTGATTAAATCCTGTTTGACCCCTTATGGAATCAGAGAAGAACAGATCGCTTATAGTTCGTCTTACTTTGATAGTGTTGATAACTCAAGCCGAGATATGCTGGGCGTAGCGGCAATTAGTATTCTAATTGTGATTGCCTGTTCCACCGTTATATACAGCCTATTTTATATTTCAGTCGTTGGGAAAGTTAAAGAATATGGCCGTTTAAGGGTAATTGGCATGACCCAAAAACAGATTAAACGCATGGTAAAAAGAGAAAGCTGGCAATTATCCCGCACTTCAATTCCATTAGGGATTGTAGTTGGCTGCTTAATAGGATATGTGCTTGTACCCAAAGGTTGGAATTGGCTTAATACATTGGCAATTATCGTTGTTATCTCCATATTGACTGAATTATCGGTTGTTCTATCAATTCGCAAGCCGATTAAAATTGCAGCAAGCATTTCTCCCATTGAAGCTGTACGCATATCAACGACAACTGAAAACGAAAAGTTAAACACCAAAAAATTAAGGAGAAAACTAACTCCTGAAAATTTGGCTAAAATCGGTTTTATGCGAAACCACAAAAAAGTGATTTTGACTTTAATATCATTGGGATTTTCAGGAATTTTGCTGATGAGTGCAGCAACATTTCTGGCTTCTATTGATGAAGAAGATATGGCCCGACAGTCATTTGGTGATAAGGAATTTTTGATTACACTTTCCGATGAATATAGCGGCAATTCCTTGAAAGATAATCCACTGGACGATAGCATGATGAATCTTTTGACAGATTCTCCATATATCACAGATGTTAAATCTATAAAGGGATGTTCCGCAGACATTTTGCTTCCAGATAAAAAAGAACCGTCCTCGTTCCGTGAAATTATAGGATTGTCGGACGATGAATTTTCCGGCTTATCGAATAACCTATTATCAGAGGAAATAAGCTACCAAGAACTTGTCGGGAAAAATGGTATCTTAATTGATGACACAGCCGGTATGCTAAAGTCATGGGAAGATTATAGTGTTGCTTTAGGAGATGTGGTAACAATAGTATCTGCTTCTGGAAAGAAAATCGAATTATCTGTCGTCGGAACTATTGACATGAGCGATACGGACTACAACGGAACATATTTCTTTGTCCCGGAAAATGTACTATCCGAGATATATCCAGAGAAGAAGAATTTTAATACTGAATTTGTTATAAATGCAGATGTAAACCAGCTTCCTGCGGCAGAAAATGTTGTCTTAAATGCAATCGGTGACAATCCTGATATTCAATTTAATAGCTTTGATGACGCACTATCTTCCATAAAAATGCACATGACAGGGTATCAGATTCCGATCTACGGGTTAATTGCTTTTATTGCAATTTTCGGTATTATCAACCTTTGCAATACCTTGATGACGAACCTTGTATCCAGACAACAAGAATTTGGCGTATTGCAATCTATCGGTCTATCAAACAAGCAATTATATAAGATGTTGAGAATGGAATGTTTGTATTATGTGTTTGGGACAATGGCAATAACATTTATTTTCGGCACAGCAGCAGGTTATATTCTATGCCAGATATTTAATCAAGTTGGAGTGTTCGGAAAATTGCATTATACTTTCCCATTCTTGCAAGTGCTTCTATTTTTTGCAGTCCTCGTAGTAATTGCATTGATATATTCGACTTTAGCCATTCGCTATTGCCATAAGCAATCTCTTGTAGACCGCATTAAGACAATGGAATAACCTTTTGGGATCGGCGGGGCGGCGTGTGCTGCCCCGCTTTTTTCGCCATTTCTCAAAAAATTTTTGAAATGTCCGAGCTTTGTAACAATTCAGCCTGTTTTTCTGTCGAAATCAAAGTCACCTCGGACATTTGTGTAACATTTGTAGTTTATGCTTGTGGTAAATCAATATTGGGGGTGAGGACACATGAAAAAGATACTGCTGATCGACGACAGCGACACCTATACATGGTGTCTGCAAAAATACTTACAGCACCGGGGCTACCCGGTAAAAACGGCTTGTACGCTGAAAGAAGCGCGGGCCGCCATCCAAGAGGAAATGCCGCTGGTGGTCTGCTGTGATCTCGACCTGCCGGACGGTTCCGGCATGGACTTTCTGGACGAGGTGCGGGCACAGATAAGGAGCTGCCTTTTATTCTGGCGTCCTGCCATAACAAAGAGGACTACGAACAGGAGGCCAAGCGTCGGGGCGCGACGCTGTGCATGGACAAAATGAAAGGGCCGCTGTTGCAAGATAAGCTGGTGGAATACGCCTACCGGCAGTTATCCGGCGAAAAGGCCCCGACTTTTCACAAGCTGCTCTTTGTCCATGTGGAAGATACCAGCGCCGAAGTGCTGCGGGCTGCTATGCTGCAAAAGGGCTTTGACCTGATTCTGGTTTCCTCGATTGGGGAGGCCAAGCGCCGGATTTTTGAGGATAAGGAAATTGAACTGATCTTGTGCGATCTGGAACTGCTGGACGGCACAGCAATGGAGCTGTTTCATACGCTGCGGCGGGTGGCAGGGATGTTCCAGATGAAGAATCCCCCTGTCCGGCTTCTGCCGTTCTTTATCCTCACCGAGAACAACGACCTTGCCACGGAATATGAATACCGGCATGAGGGCGTGAACGACTATATCACCGCCCCGGTCAATATCCCGGAGCTGATCCGGCGAGTTCTGTTCTTTGTGGAATGAAACGAGCCTACATATTCAAACATCTGCCTCCACAGCGGGGAAAAGAAAAAAACCGCTGACGGGCAGAGGATTTCGTGCGCTTTCCTGTATCACTGACGGATACGGCGGTTTTGAGTAGATCAAGGCCGCCGTTTTTTTGCTTCGACGACCCCTGCACCGTGTTCTGGCATGGCGGCTTTAGGAGGGAGCCGCTATGCAACGAAAACTACTTCGACAAAATCCGACAGGGATTAGCCTGTCAAAAAAAGCCGTCCCCCGGCAGCGGGGACAAGCGGCTGTGCGTATGTACTATACCATGTAGGAAAAGAACATATTGCTTTTTGTTTCGCCCTGTGGGTCTTTGACCTGCCGGGCGAATTTTGTTGTTTCCTGCGGTCTGCTATCTGGCGCAAAAAGAAATTTCAAAAAAGTGAAAAAAGGAGGCGTTTAGCGGGCAGCCAGAGAGATTCCATTCGCTCTATTGGCGGAAAGGGAGAGAACCACCACATCCCCCACAGAAAGGGGGTGAGAAGATGGAAGCGATCCCCCGCAAATACGGTGAATGGGGCCAGTTTGACCGCTACTGCAAGCTGGTTCTGTACCATGAGGCGATAGATTATCTGCGGGAAATGAAGTGCCGCCGCGACCGTGAAGTGTCGCTGGACGCTCTTTCCCCGGCTGATTGGGACAAGCTCTCGACCGTAGATCGGTATTCCTGCGACAGCTTTATATTCAGTTCGCATGGCTATGACCTACATATCGACAACGAGCTTGTGGCCGAGGCATTTGCCAGCCTGCCAAAAGACGAGCAGAGTATTTTGATTCTCCGCTTTGTTCTGGATTTGACTGACGAAGAAATCGGCCGCCTGATGGGAATGTCCCGCAGCGCAGTACAGCGCCACAGGACAAGCACCCTAAAAGACCTGCGTATAAAATTGATGGCGTTCATGCCGGAGGGAGGTTAAACGCGGATGAAGCAATCCAGTTACAAGGGCAAAAGCCCTCTGCCTGATTTTGTGATCGACGCGGCCTGCGCCGGTAACGCCGAAGCCGTGGAGCGTGTCTTGCAGCATTATGACGGCTATATCAATAAGCTGTGTACCCGGACGCTCTATGACGGCAGCGGCCAGCCTCATATCTGCATTGACGAGTATATGAAGCGCCGATTGCAAATCAAGCTGATCCATTCCATCGTTAGTCCCATTGGCGACTGACGATTAAGGCCCCGGCCATAGACAGGCGGCTTTCCCTTTCCCCGCCTGCCTGTTTTCCCGGCGGCCCCTTTGCTCCTTGACAAATACGCCCGCAGGACAATGGCGGCGCGTCATAGGGCAGACGGATACATTCTGTCTGTGCCGAGCCGGGCGGCAGGTGCGCCAAGAGGCTTTCCCTCATTGGGGTAAGCGGAGCGATTTTACCGGGTCGTAAAGCAGGTGTGGCAGCCTGCGGGCGACGACGCGCAGGCAGGACAATGATACGCCCTTGCCGTCGTAGTCCGAGCGTTTGAAGCGTCGCAGGCAACGAGCAGGGCCGCGTGAGAACCACGCGGGGGTGAGATTCCCGTGGAGCTGTGCCAGCAGCCGTCCGTTATTTTCTGCCCACTTTCGCAAAAAACAACCTTTGTTTTGAAAAGAAAGGGGGCCATGTTATGAGTAATAACGATGTGCCTATTTGGGAAAAATACACGCTCACCATTGAGGAAGCGTCCAAATATTTTCGGATCGGGGAAAACAAACTGCGTCGGCTTGCCGAGGAAAACCCCACCGCTGGCTGGGTGATCTTAAACGGCAACCGCATCCAGATCAAACGGAAGCAGTTTGAAAAAATCATTGATTCCCTTGACACAATATAGTGAAAAAGGGCCTTGCGCGTGTTATAATAGGTTATAAGCGTGTCAAGGCTCTTTCCGTCATGGAAAGGAGCATGACGAAATGCCAAGAAAAGAACGAGATGAAAAAAGACGGGACAACAAAGGCCGCCTTTTGAAGTCTGGAGAGAGCCAGCGATCAGATGGAAGATACGCTTACAAATACATTGACACCTTTGGAGAACCCCAGTTTGTTTACTCATGGAAGTTAGTACCTACCGACAAAGTACCTGCCGGGAAGCGGCCCTGTCTTTCCCTGCGCGAGAAGATCAAGCAGATACAGAAAGACCTTGACGACGGGATAGACACCATCGGCAAGAAAATGACCGTGTGCCAGCTTTATGAAAAGTACACCCGGCAGCGCGGGAATGTGCGGAAAGGAACCCAAAAGAGCCGCCAGCAGTTGATGAAACTTCTGTCCGAAGATAAGCTGGGCGCGGCCAGCATTGACAGCGTAAAGCTGTCCGACGCGAAAGAATGGGCCTTGCGTATGCAGGAAAAGGGAGTTGCCTACAACACCATCTGCAACAGCAAGCGTTCCTTAAAAGCCATCTTTTATATGGCCGTACAGGACGACTGCCTCCGCAAGAATCCCTTTGACTTCCCGATCAATGAGGTTATCAACGACGATACCGTACCAAAGGTGCCGCTTACCCCTACACAGGAAAACGAGCTTTTGGACTTCATGCAGAACGATTCCGTCTATGCCAAGTATTATGACGATGTGGTGATCCTGCTGGAAACCGGGCTTCGTATTTCCGAACTCTGCGGCCTGACGCCCGCTGACCTGAATTTTGAAAAACGCTTTGTAAATGTAGACCACCAGCTTTTGAGAAGCACCGAGGATGGCTACTATATCGAAGCGCCAAAAACAGAAAGCGGATTCCGTCAAGTGCCCATGAGCGCAGCCGCCTATGAAGCGTTTGAGCGCGTGTTGAAGAAGCGCAGGGACGGCAAGGGCATTGAGGTTGACGGTTATAAGGACTTCCTGTTCCTGAACCGGGACGGCCTGCCCAAAACCGCCGTCAACTATGACGCCATGTTCAAGTGCCTTGCCAAGAAGTACAACAAGTGCCACAAGGAGCCGCTGCCCGATGTGATGACGCCGCACACCATGCGGCATACATTCTGTACCAGAATGGCAAACGCGGGCATGAACCCCAAGGCGTTGCAGTACATCATGGGACACGCCAACATTGTAATGACGCTGAACTATTACGCCCACGCTACTTTCCATTCCGCACAGGAGGAAATGGAACGGCTGCAAGCCAAGGCAAAAACCACCACAGAGGCCAAGCCGGAGCCTGCGGCGGAAAGCGCCGAGGAAACCAAGGCGGCATAAGTAGTACGCAGAATTTACTACTGCTTTTACTACTTTTGAGAGTGAAAACATAAGGGGTAATAAAAAGATTTGTGAGGTTCTTCCGATATGAAAAGTGCCGGAAAAGCCCGAAGTAACGGGCTATACCGGCATATAAGAACATCTAAAGAGATAATTAGAAATCTATTAAATGATTCTGTGAACAATTTGATTTGCTTTTGCTGTCGCCCACAGCGGCTCAAAAATCGCTTGTGTGTGGTTTTAGCATTATGGGTGGGGTAATGATACCTTAACTTACTTTAGCCCAAAGCTGAGTAATTTTTGGACTTCTTATCTGTTATTATGATAATATAATGAATAGAACTTTCAAACGTATGCTGCTTTTTACTGGTTAAGTCTTAATATATTCTGCGTTTCAAGAACTGTAAAATATATACTTCTCTTTCTGTTATAAAGTATAACTTAGTTGTAATCCTTAAAGGTATAGCATATTGACACAGACCCTATAGCATTTGATTCGCAACAGGACGGATTCTTATTATAAAGTTTGGCGGCCTTCTCTCCTGTAACATATTTATCATTTTGTAACTGAACAAGAGCGGCTTTAATATAATATGTTATGACATTTGTATATTTGCACAATTAGAAACATTTTACGTCTTACACTAGTATAGGGGAAGTAATTAATGCTTTAACAACTACTTTTATAAAAAGTCTTTTGACTTTTGTATTGTTGTACAGAATTAGTGAATTAACATATGTTTTATTTGTTTTTTATAATTTATTTTAATGAAAAATAAACGTATAATAGTTTTTTTCTATAAAAACATAAGTATCTTTTTCACTTTATTATAATGACTTTATAAATATTAATTATTGTTATTGTAATATTTATATAAATATGATATAATTTTCAATGAGGTGGAACATTATGCGTTTAAATGTTGCTGTGTGTGATGATGAAAGAATAATATGTAATGAGATAAAAAATCGTTTGTATGGAATGTTTCCTGATTATTTAGTTGACATTTATGATTCTGGCACGTCTTTGTTGGAATCTGGCAAATATTATGACCTGATTTTTTTAGACATAGAAATGCCCAATATGAATGGAATGGTTACTGCGGAGCAGTTGCGAGAAAAAGATCATGGAGAATATATAATATTCCTTACCAGTCATTCTGAATATATGCCTAAGGCTTTTAAAGTTAAAGCGTTTCGTTTTCTAGAAAAACCTATTGATGGAATGAAATTTTTTGAGGCATTAAGTTGTGCCGAAAAGGAGATCTTGAGTAATGAAAAAATTGCTATTAAGGAAAAGGGGCGTACTACTCTTGTAAGCTATAATGATATAGTGTGCATCGAAGCATACGGAGATGGTACTTTTGTATATACAAAGTATGGGATTGTCGTTAGTCTTAAATCATTGAAATATTGGTCCGATAGATTGGGCAGTGAACATTTCTATCAAGTTCACAAATCGTATTTAGTTGCCTTTCGCTATGTGAAAAATATATATGCGACAACAATAGAATTGCATTATATGAAAGAGAGGGTACCAGTTTCAAGAAGAAGGCTGTCACAATTTAAGCTGCTTTTTTATGATTATGTAAAGCGTAATTCAAGATGTTTATGAGGTTTTTATGGAAAGAATTTTGTATAATGCAGCGATGTACATTAGTGAGCTGGTAAAATTATGTGTTGCTGTATCGCTGCTTTTCTGCATTAAGTTGAAATCAAGAATGCATACTATGGTATGTATTACGCTATTTATACTGACTATATCTCTTATTTCGTCTTTTTGTGATCCGTATAATTTAGGACCATTTTTTGATGCTATGGTTATTCTTTGTGTCATTCTTTGTTTAAAAAATAAACGGCAGACAGGAATGGTTATTTTAATATATATTTTTATATGTTTACTTGATATGGTTGTTGGTATTTTTGCTGCAACCATTGGTGTTATGTCTAAAATTCCCAACAAATTTTCTATATCTGAGTTGGGTTTGAATTGTGTATCAGGATTTTTAATTGCAATATTATCGTTTATAAGAATGAAAATACTAAAAAAAGCCGTACATATAGATTTTTCTACCAAGCAAATAATTTTGATTATAATTGGCGGTTGTTCTATTGGCGTGTATCTCTCGTCTATAATGCTGTTTATGATGGATCAAAATTATTCTTTATATAAGAGCATAGCTGCTTTGGCTTTAAGCATGAGTAGTATAATTTTTATTGTAATTTGTTTTTTATTGATCTCAAGCCATAATAAAAACAAATATTTGAAAAAGGAAACTGAAGTAACGCAAAATTTATTAAAAGCTCAGAAAAAATATTATATTTCTCTCTTAAAAAAAGATGAAGAAACCAAACAGTTCCGTCATGACATAAAAAATCATCTGTATTGTATGAAAATGTTATGTGAAAATATGGAATTAGAACAACTTGGCGACTATTTTGACAAAATGAATATAGAACTGAATAAATTAACTTCAAACATACATACAGGAAGTAATTTGATTGATGTAATAATAGATGATATTCGTGGAAGATATCCAAGCGTAGAGTTTAAATGGGAGGGTCACATTGAAAATGATCTGAGATTATCTCAAATGGATCTGTGTACACTTTTTTCTAATCTGATAAGTAATGCTTTTGAGACTGCTGAGTTTTGTAATGATAAGCGTGTGAATATATGCGTGAAATTTTTGGAGTCAACTTTGTTTATAAATGTTGAAAACACTTATTTTAAAGAGCCAATTATTAAAGACAATGAATTTATCAGTATAAAATCAGGAGAAGGACATGGGTATGGGATGCAAAATATAAAGGAATGCCTAATAAAATACAACGGACATATGGACAATGATTATTGTAATGGTATCTTTATTACTGATATAGTGATTCCGAATGCCATATAATCATAATAAATAACACCGTTCACCCTATAAATGTAACCGTTCGCCGAGAAAATATTGATTATTTTGTCACATAATGATATATAAGATTTTGGGGGTAACTCCTAAATCTTGTTTTCGGTGGTGATAAAATATGTTCTACATAATAAATTGGTGGAGATGGATTTGGAGAAGATAGTTTCAAATGCCAGAATCATTAGTATAATTTGTGCGTTTTAAAGTTAAGTGAGGCGGTTATTTTATGAAAAATGTAGGTAAGAAAATCTTTGCATGCTGTGGGGCTTTTTTAATGGTAACAGCAATGTCAATTACAGTGTTTGCAACGACATTAACTGGAAGTAGTTTGGGACATAAAAATGATAAATGGGAGTATGGTATACACTATAGTTTGTTAAGGTTTGATAAGGAAGAACAGTATTCTTATTTTTATTGTAAGGATAAAAAACATACTGCCACAGCAATACAGAAATCGAGCAGTAAAAAGTATATGAGCAAAAAAACTGCCGATAAGGGTAAAACTGCTAAAGCAGAAACTGGATATCATAAGAATTTTACCGAGTGGAATTCTTACTACAACCACGTTTAACCACACGATAGGGAGAATGCGTTAACATTCTCCCTAAATTAATGATATTCAGAGGGATAGCATGAAGATCAAATATAGTTTTATAGTAATCTTTGCATTTACTGCAATATTTATATTTGCGAATTGTTTTCTAAACTATGACAATCTATTTTATACTTCAATGATTCATATAGGTGAATCCGAATCATCGGTGAAAGCTGTTTTTTCGACTGATATTAAATCTAAAGAAGAAATATATGAAATTCTAACAGTCGTTATGAAAAAATATTCGGCTAACATTTATTGTTCTAATATCGATAATATAAAAGGTAAAGACTACTATGTGAAAAATATCTATGTCACAAATTTCAGTACATTTCAAGAAATCAAATTGGATAGTGGAAGGTTCTATAATGCCAATGAGATCGATTCGGATTATTTTCTTTCAACTGATCGCACAAATAATAGTAATCAAATCGGTGTTGTATCAGCGTTGAATAAAAATAAGGGATTTATGGTCAAAACACTTAGACAATATTTTAGTGATAATAATGCCCCCCTTGATAAAACATATGTCATCGAATTAAATGATCATAGCGACCTGAATGATATAAAAAAAGAATTAAAGCAAGAAGGTATCGTATTAAGTTATCAGTCCAATGATTTTAAAAATGCAAAACAGCCCTCATATTATGTAGCCGTCATAATGGCATCAACTTTAATTTTAGTCTTTCTAATAATGTATGATTTTATAAGATCATACAAAAAGATAGGAATAAAAAAAATGTTGGGCTATGATTTTAATACTATTTGGAGTGAAAGTGTTCCTAAACTTGTGATATGTCAGTCTGTAGTTTTTGCAATAACGGCACTGATTTTTACCTCAATTTTAGTTCCTGGATTTAATTTTGCTTGTGTTGGCTTTTTGAAAAAATTATTTTTTTGCTATTTGGCTGTTACGATAGTCACTCTAATTATCATCAGTCTGCCATTTATTTTTGTTAAGTATGTTTCTTTGAGCGGTGTAATAAAAAATCAACGACCATACAGATCGTTAATAGTTTTTAATAGCTTTTTGAAATTCATATCTTTTACTTCAGCCATTTGCGTGATGTGTCTGTCGATAACGGATTTAAATAGCTTATATACTTTGAGTTTAGATAAATATTCAAATTGGAATAAAACCAAACAGTTTGCGTATGTATCGGTTATGGAGATCCCGAATGAAAGTGATTGGACAGGAGAAACGGACGAGGATATTGAAAATTTTAAAGAAATTTATAAGATCATGAATGCAAATGGATCTGTTTATGCTGATTTTTCAATTTATTCTCCTCTTTATGAGGAAGACAGAGAAAATGGTGAGTTCCCTGTTAATATTAGTGTTAATGTCAATCCTAACTATCTTAAACTTTTCCCTGTATATGACAAGAATAACCAAAAGATAGTCATTTCTGAAAATGAAAAAAGCTGTGTTGTGCTTGCTCCAGAAAAATATAAGAATAAAGAGGATAAGATCCAGGAGTATTATAGTGAGTATGGTTTTACAGGAAAAGCAAAAGTAATTTGGTATAAGGATTCCCAATCGTTATTTACAGTTGCTTTAGATTGTGGCGATAGTAAAAACACTGTGAAAGATCCTGTCATTAATGTGCTTACAGAAAATAACGGTGATCCTATAGACTATTCAATGATACTTGGAGAAACAGGAGGCCCATTTAAAATAAAGGTAAATGATTTTGAGAATGCGACTGCTGAAATTGCAAAAGTTTGCAGTAAGTTTTACGATGAGAGTGAGGTAAGATTCCCTGCTACTGGCGTGTATCAAGCTATTGAGGAACAAGTAAAAGAGTTGAATACAAAACTTATAGTTCAGTTTTTAATGTTTGTAGCGTTGATAATAATATGTTTTTCAGCAGTTATTCAAAATGTTATTGCATACATGGAGCAGCACCAAAAGGAACTGGCGGTAAAGAAAATAATGGGCTTTAGATTTAAAGAAAGATATATTAATTATTATGTTGGCATGGTATTTCTTGATGCAAGTTCATTTATTGTGGCTCTTTTGATCGATCGTAATTTTATTGAAACAGTATTAATATCAGCAATACTAATAAGCATTGATGTAATTTTCTCCACATTATATATCAAGAAAAAAGATAGAATTGATATTATAAATGTTGCAAAAGGTGGTTGATTATAATGATAGAGATAAAAAACATTACTAAAAAATATGATGACAGAGTGATCTTTAAAAACTTTTCGCTAAAAATCAATGATGGTGAATTTGTTGTAATTACTGGTAAAAGCGGCTGCGGAAAAAGTACATTATTAAACATTATAGGTTTGTTGGAAGATCCGGACAAAGGGAAGGTAGTTATAGATGGTGAAAAAATTTTGTCTTCCCAAAGCAAGAATGCTGTCAAGGTAATTAGAAATAAAATTAGTTATGTTTTTCAGAATTTTGCACTTGTTGACGAGGAGACTGTTAAATATAATCTTATGCTTGCATTAAGATATGTTAAGTTAAGTCATAAAGAAAAGGAAAATAAGATCGCCGATGCACTGGCGAAAGTTGGTCTTTGTGGGTATGAAAATAAAAAGATATACCAGTTGAGTGGTGGAGAACAGCAAAGAGTTTCACTGGCACGAGTGTTTTTGAAACCTTCAGAAATAATTTTAGCGGATGAACCGACCGGATCGTTAGACAAAGAAAATGCAGCCATAGTTATCAATATTCTAAAAAGAATTAATCGTGACTATGGGAAAACAGTTTTAATAGTTACACATGATGAAAATTTAAAAGAAATTGGAGATAGGATAATCGACCTGTCTTAGTTACGCATATGGTTGAGCAAGGTTATATAGATTGCTTATGATGGTGCATTAAAAAATGATCAGTAATTTAATGGAGTTAATAAATTGGGAAGGATGTTATAATGAGTAACGAATCAACAATACAAGTGGAAGAAAAGGATATTTGTAAAAAGAAAAGTGTCTTTGATACAATAAAGTCGGATAAAAACAAAAACTATAGCTCATATGCAGCGTTGATAGGTGTTTTGCTGACCATATCAGGAATTATAGTAAAAGGTATATCAGCAATAGTTATTGAAGGATACAATAGTTATTTCTCGATTAATGGATCATATTCCAAAATAAGCGAGGCCAATATTTTTTCAAATTTATTTGATTTGCTTTTTAAAGGTTTGATTTTATTGCTATTTAATTATTTTATGGGATACATAATAATAAGGACACATGGCTTTTGGAAAACAGTTCGAAATGTGGTTTGTATTTATCTTGTAACTATGGTTGCATTATTTATATTTGCCTGCGTAATACTGGATTATAATATAATCAAAATATGGAAGGATGTAACAGCGTTAGAAGTATTAAAGTGTTTACGCTCGTTATTTATATTATGTACGGCCATTTATTATTTTGGTTTATCAATAGGAATTGCTTTAAAAAATCAAAAATTTTTTACTAAGCCTATCGATAAAGCCGTAGATATGGTAGATAAAAAGACAAATACAAAGAAAACTGGCAAGAAAGTAATAATAGCTTTAATTGCAGTTTTTGTAATAGTTCAGACATTCTGCTTTTTTAAATTGGGTGAATCATTCGCTGCTTTAAAACGCGACTATAGACTCATAGACAACAACACAAAAGTAATATTAGCTGAAAAAGATGGAACGTATCTATGTGCAAATTGTAAATATGATGAAAAAAGCAATTATTTGGAGATATATTCTTCAAAGCAAGTTTGTATTGATACGGAGAATGTGGAAATGAATGTTATTAATGTCTTTGGTGTGAATGTTGATAAAGGAAAATAGATTAGAATTTAAGCTACTAATGTGCTTATTTTATCATTAGGCCATTTTACCAAATCTATTTAGCTATATTTTCCATTGACTTTTTAGAAAAAATCGCATATAATAGTATTAACAGAACCCGACACGCCTCTTAGCAATGCGTACCACGTCGGGTCGTTTAATTATTAGGGGATTTTTTTATGCAGCTTAAAGAACAGCAACCATCAATGAATGTTGATCAACAAATCGAGAACTTGAAAATGCTTGGGTTGAGAATTGTCAATGAAGAATATGCACGTCGAATTCTTAATGATATTTCATATTTCCGCTTGATAAAAGCATATGGCCTTGGACTAAAAGGTAAAAATAAAAATTTTGATGGTTCTATATCCTTTGAACAAATCGTTGAGTTATACCTGTTTAACGCCAACTTCAGGCAACTCTTATTTACTTGGATAGAGCAAATCGAAGTTAATCTCAGGTGTAGGGTAGCTAATCATTTCTCACATATTTATGGTGTACTAGGATATGAAGATCCGGATAATTTTAATGATTCTGGCTATCACTATGATTTTCTTTGTGAGATAAAAAAGGAAATATCCAGAAATAGCAAAGTCCCTTTTGTTAAGAATTTCAAAAATAATTATACTGACGGCAAAATTCCGTTTTACGCTTTGGTGGAGCTGTTCAGTTTCGGTACGCTCTCAAAGTTTTATAAAAATATGAACCCTCAGGACAAAAAAGCCGTTGCAACGTTGTATGGCGTGGGATATACTTATCTTGAAAGCTGGGTCGAACACATTGCTTTTGTGCGGAATATTTGTGCACACTATGGACGTTTGTATAATGTTAATCTTGCTAAAACGCCAAAGCTATATAAGCAATATACAGAAAAGGGGATAAGCAGTATCCGTGTATTTGCAACTCTTCTTTGCATAAAACATCTAATAACTAATGATCAACATTGGACAGCGTTTGTGGACAAACTAGATAAACTTTTTCACAAGTACCCTCACGTTGATAAAAAACTTATGGGATTTCCAGATGATTGGGTTAACATATTGAACGAATAAACATTGAAAGGCGCTGTAAAAAAACGCGCAATAAAAAAAGACTGCAACCACCCTTAAAAGGGTAGGAAAGCAGTCTTTTTTGT
>NZ_JBDGDD010000019.1:0-62398 GCF_040909065.1 Ruminococcus sp. RTP21359st1_H3_RTP21359_211015 | reverse complement strand
CAGCCTGAAAAAGATATTTTTCAACATTTTAATAATCGGCAAAAAGCGCTGTATTTCTGCCGGTGTGTTTGCTGTACCCTTTTTTCAAGATTAGATAGTTCTTTTTTGCTGTGTGATATATTAAAGCCCGTGAGCTTCCATATTGAGGGAATCCACGGGCTTTGTTGCGCTTTTTTTACAGCGCCTTTATTTATCAGTTATAACCGCAGGCAAGCCGTTTCTCAAACTCAGCCGCAGGCAGAGGCTTGTCAAACACAAAGCCCTGAACAGCGTCACAGCCAACTTCTCTGAGATAGTCAAGCTGCTGCTCAGTTTCAACTCCCTCGGCGATAGTTTCCTTGCCAAGCTTTTTAACCATTTTCATAATGTAATAGAACATTATAAGATCTTTATCCTTGCCCTCATAATCCTTTTCAAGAGGAATAAAGGACTTGTCTATCTTTATTACCTGCAGATCAACGTTCTTTATCATATTGAGCGATGAAAAGCCAGTACCAAAATCGTCCATAGATGTGACGATACCATTAGCTCTCAGACCATTCACGATCTCTGTGATAAGCTCAAAATTCTGATAATCCTCGCTTTCAGTAAGCTCTATTTCTATAAGCTGGTGATCAAGCTCGTATTTGTCGATCAAGGCAACTATATTACCTATCATATTTTTTTCTTCCAGGTGCTTCCTCGAAAAATTCACTGATATCCTCAAGGGTTCAAAACCCATATCTATACGTTTTCTCAGCCATTTGCAAACTTCTTCAAGCACATAGTAGTCAAGCTTTATTATGCTTCCGTCATTCGTAAGAAGCGGAACAAACTCCACCGGTGTTGATAACCTTCCCTTTCTATGCCAACGTACAAGGGCTTCTGCACCAAATATCTCCTTGGTTTCGATGCGTACCTTTGGCTGATAATACACCTCGAACTCACCTGCCATAAGCCCAGCCATGAAGTTTGACAGCACTCCCTGAATTTTCATCAGTTCTTGTTTTATATTTTCGGAATACTCCATTACATGGCCTGCACCAACTCGTCTTGCAGCAGAATATGCAATGCTTGCACGAGCCATTACTTCTCTTGGATATCTTATACCCACAGTTGACGAATATCCGATGGTTGCACTAAAAATAAAATCCTTTGATACTTTGCCATCGTCATACCTTATGTTCATAAAGCTGAGCATATCAATATATTCTCTGAGCGATTCTTTCTTTACAAGCATAACGAAATTATCGCCGCCAAGTCTTGTGATCATCTCACCATCTGAAAGATTTCGGTATATTGTCTTTGTATAATTACGCAAAACAACGTCGCCCTGTTCATAATTTAATACCTTATTTACATATTTGAAGTTATGTATATTAAAAAAGATTATACTGAAATCCTCTATCCTGTTTTGCGCTATAAGCATACCGGCGTGATTTATCAAAGCGTCTAAAGTTGCTGCACCTGTTTCGATATCCGTTTTTATAACATGAGTAACAAGCTCCTGCATAATTACCCTGTTAAATTGGATAAAAACAGTGTTTGCGATTATCTCTACGATATTCCTTTGCTCGTTATCAAAGCCATTGGAATTACCAGAATAAAAGGTCACTGTTATAAAACCGCCTTCAAACAAAGGAAAACTTGCCTCAAAAGGCTCGTTTTCCACGTCCTTCTCTCTGTCATAAAGCACCATGAGCATATCTGCTCCATCTTCACAAAGCTTTGTTGCAGGCATTTTCACTGCAAGCTCCGCTCTGACGATGTCAAGCTTGTCTGCCACAGCAGCCACAGCACTTTTCACCTTGGCACTGCATTCGTCCATATCCGCCGAATCTTCATATATCGTTCGGAAGAAAAGCATCAAATCATTATCAAAATTCATTTTTATCCCCACTAATTTTTTATTCAATGATCACGTTCAGGAAAACGTTTTCAAAAATACCTGTACTTACCTTATTTCATTTTACTACTTTTTATAAAAAAAGTCAAGCAAGCATAGCAAAACGCCGTCCTTTTCCGACGGCGTTTTATCGTCTTAGTAGCTATAGCTGCTCTCACCTACAAACTCCCTTGCAAGGGAATTTACAGGCACACTTTCGAGCATCACCGGCTCTATCTCCTCAAGGGCTTTTAGCATAGGCAAAAAGCGTTCAAAATCCTTATAGCTCCTGCTCTCACGTCGCAGTGTATCCAAAAGATAGTTCTTATACAAGGCAGGCTCATAAGCGTGAAAAGTATCCACTGAAAACTCAGCCCTGTGCTTGTATGGCATTATATACTTGTTCTCGCCAGCCTCAACGCTATCGAACATATCTAGTGTTTCCGCTGCACTTCTGCCACGGAAAAATCCGTCCCTTATAAGTCTGCGCATAAGCCTGATATAGCAAGGATGCAGAAGCTCTCCGTCTTTCAATTCGAGTCTGCTTCTTACACTGACATACATACATCTTGCATAATCTCCTGCCGCACCTGTGACCTCCGGGTTAAGGGCATGGATACCCTCGAAAACAACTATGTCGTTTTTGTTTCGTCTGAGCTTTTCCCCATCACGCCTGCATTGTTCTGAAAACTCAAACTTCGGCAGAACGACTTCCTCGCCGCTGTTTATCTTTTCCATATGCTCATAAAGAAGCTTTCTGTCTATTCTGTCAGGAGATTCATAGTCAGGCTTGCCGTCCTCTCCTATAACAGCGGTGAAGCTGTCAGAAGGCAGAAAATAATCGTCCATAGAGATAGTGTGAGTGTGTATCCCCCTGCTGTCAAGTATTTCCTCTATTTTCAACGCTGTTGTGGTCTTGCCCGCCCCTGACGGACCGGCCAAAAGCAATATAGGCTTCTCCTTTTGATGCTCCTCGATGCTGTCTGCAATGGCAACGAGCTTTTCATTATATTTTCTGTCGCACTCTTCAACAAAAAGCTTTTCGTCATCTCTGACCTTTCTGTTTATAGCACTGACGTGTATCTTCTTCATTGTGTGGTTTGTTCCTTTCGTATGCGTCAGGCAACACCACACATAAAGCGTGCAGTGTTGCCCTGTATCTCATATTATATGTGCAGCAAAAGCTAATCGTTCCACTTCGCACAGATATTATTTATGGTATCAGTGAGCTTTGCAAGGTCTTTATTAGTAAGACCTGAGCTTTTGTTTACCAAAGCCGTCAGCCTGTCAAGAGCACTGAGCAGACGCTGATAGTTAGGCGACGCACCTGTCTTCTTGACTATCTTTATAGGGGTCGTGTTTTTGAACTCGCCGCTTATAAGGTCAAGCTCCGCACCGCTGTATGGTGCAAAGGCGTTAAGCCCGAAATCGTTACGCAAATGCTCCTTATACGCCTCGGCAACTGAATCCTCGCCGTGGTTGACAAAGACTTTCTTAGGCGGCTTTTCATAGCTTTTTATCCACCTGTCCAGACCGTCAACGTCAGCATGACCGCTCACGCCCGGCAGCACCAGTATCTCAGCCCTGACAACGATTTCCTCGCCGAAAAGCTTTGCAGTTTTTGCACCCTCCACAAGACTTCTTCCAAGGGTATTCATAGCCTGATAGCCCACAAAAAGTATGGTGTTTTCAGGTTTCCACAAATTGTGCTTGAGGTGGTGTTTTATTCTGCCCGCCTCGCACATTCCGCTTGCGGAAATTATTATCTTAGGCGTGTCGATAAAGTTTATGGCTCTTGACTCGTCACTTGTGACAGCGATATTAAGTCCGCTGAAAGTGATAGGATTTATGCCCTTGTTCACATAGGACATTGCCTCTTCATCGAAACAGGAATTTTTGTTCTTGTTGAATATCTGCGTTGCCTCGATAGCAAGTGGAGAATCCACATACACAGGAAAATCCCCATGACCCGTCACCATATTCTCCGCCTTGATATGCCTTATAAAATACAGCAGTTCCTGAGTTCTGCCCACTGCAAAGGACGGTATAACAAGGTTTCCTCCCCTATCAAAGGTCTTTTGAATAACCTCTGCAAGACTCTTTGCATAGTCCTTCGGCTTATCATGGCGACGGTTACCGTATGTGGACTCCATTACAACATAATCTGCCTCCGTTATATACTGCGGATCTCTTATAAGAGGCTGGTCAAGGTTTCCTATATCTCCCGAAAATACGATCTTACGTTCTTCACCGTTCTCTGTGAGCCATATCTCAATACTTGACGAGCCAAGCAAGTGACCTGCGTCGATAAAGCGTACCTTTATGCCATCGGATATCTCCGTCACCTCACTGTATGGGTGTGGGCAAAGGCAAGCAATAGCCGCCTCTGCGTCTGCCATAGTATAGAGTGGCGACACCTCGCCTGTACCCTTACGTTTGCCCTTTCTGCTTCTCCACTCTGCTTCAAACTCCTGAATATGCGCTGAATCTCTCAGCATTATCTCACATAAATTACAAGTGGCCTCCGTTGCGTGTATCTGTCCAGCAAAGCCGCCTGCCGCCAACAGTGGAAGCAGACCTGAATGATCTATATGAGCATGAGTCAGCAATACAAAATCTATATTTCCAGGAGGACAAGGTATCTTCGCATTTTCAAAATAGTCAACGCCCTGCTCCATTCCGAAATCCACCAGAAATCTCTTTCCGCAGGCTTCTATATATGTACAGCTTCCCGTTACCTCATGTGTTGCACCGATAAAATTAAGTTTCATTGCCCTTATCCCCTCGTTTCGTTCATATTCTGTGACAGTATCTCTATCACACTTACATTATAGCACATTCCCAGTGTGATTTCAAGCATTTTGCATAAAATTATTTGATTATCGGCAATTATTTTGTAAAGTCTGAAAGAACGTCAAGTAATAATGAGGTAAGGAACAGCATATAGATTACTACAGAAAAATTTAATGGGGTGTGAACAATGAATGGATCCGAAAAGGAACGATGTGTGCTGCTTGGAGAATATGTTGCGGCACACAGAGCCACGGTACGCTGTGCGGCAAAGGAATTTGGCATAAGCAAATCCACAGTACATAAGGATCTGACAGAACGTCTGCCGAAAATCTCTCCTCAGCTTTTCAAAAGCGTAAAAGAGGTCCTTGAGGAAAACAAACGTGAAAGACATATAAGAGGCGGAATAGCGACCAAGCATAAATATGAACAGCAGTTCAAAAAGGCTGTAAAATGAAAAAAGGACGGTCTGAGCCGTCCTTTTTATGTTATCAGAATTTTCTTGCTTCCGCCCTTTTAGAGATAAGATCTTTCCATGCAGAGGGGTGGAAAAGTATCAGCAGAGGGAAAAGCTCCAATCTGCCTGCAAGCATATCGAACATGAAAACGAACTTTGAAAAAACAGAGAAGTTTGAAAAGTTGCCTGTTGGACCTACCTCTGCAAGACCAGGTCCCATGTTATTGATGGTTGTCAGCACAGCAGTAAAGTTTGTTACAAGATCTTTACCATCAAATGCCACCATAAAAACTGATGAAGCAAAAATTATCACGAATGTTACGATATAAACATTTATAGAACGCACTATCTCATGCTCAACAGGTTTGCCGTCAAGGTTTACCTTGCGTATGCTCTTTGGGTGTATATAGGAGTGAAGCTCCTTTATCATTGTCTTGAAAAGCACGATCACTCTTGATACCTTTATACCTCCGCCCGTACTGCCTGCGCAAGCTCCTATGAACATTATAAGTACAAGCACCGTCCGGCATATCTGAGGCCACAGATTAAAGTCAGTGCTAGAAAAGCCCGTACTTGTAATGAGCGACGCCACCTGAAATACTGATTTTGTAAGTGCGTCAAAAATGCTGACACAGCGGTCGAGGATATTTGCGAATATTATAGCTGTGGCAATGAGGATTATAGCAAAATAGCACCGTACTTCCTCCATTTTGAATGCCTTTTTGAAGTGTCTGTATATAATATAATAGTATGCGTTAAAATTCACGCCAAACAGTATCATGAATATGGCAACCACCCACTGCAAATATGGCGAATAGCTTCCTAAGCTGTCGTTCTTGACTCCAAAACCACCCGTGCCTGCCGTTCCAACGGCTGTACAAATGCTGTCAAACACAGGCATTTTGCCGATAATAAGGAAAATAAATTCCAATATGGTCATGCCAAAATAGATTATATAAAGTATCCTTGCGGTATATTTCATCTTTGGAACAAGCTTGCCCACTGATGGTCCAGGGCTTTCCGCCCTCATAAGATTTATATTTGAGCCACCGCTCAGCGGTATGATAGCAAGCAGGAAAACTAAAACTCCCATACCGCCTATCCAGTGCGTGAAGCTTCGCCAAAAAAGTGCAGTATGAGAAAGCGCCTCAACATTGGTAAGGATCGAAGCACCAGTTGTTGTAAAGCCGGAAACTGTTTCAAACATAGCATCCGTGAAGCTTGGTATCTCTCCGCTTATCCAAAAAGGCATACACCCAACAAGGCTCATAACTATCCAGCTCAAAGATGTTGCTATACAACCCTCTTTGAGATAAAACACATAGTTTTTAGGCTTTTTCCAAGCCATTACCATG
This sequence comes from Ruminococcus sp. RTP21359st1_H3_RTP21359_211015, assembly GCF_040909065.1. NCBI lineage: Bacteria > Bacillati > Bacillota > Clostridia > Eubacteriales > Oscillospiraceae > Ruminococcus > Ruminococcus sp. RTP21359st1_H3_RTP21359_211015. Next base: position 55,932 of record NZ_JBDGDD010000019.1, on the reverse strand, counting down.
CCAAAAGCAAGGCACACAATGGCTGTTCCAAGATAATAAAGTCCCACGCCTTCCCCGTAAACCAGCGACACTATGCAAGGCAGCAGCAAAAAGCAGGCTTCCATTCGCATAACGTTTCCTAAAATATATCGAATGATCGAGCTGTTCATATTTCCTCCGCTATTTCAGAATATCAGTGATATCGTTAAATCCCGTATGAGTAGTGACGACCATTACAGTGTCGCCCCTCTCTATAGTATCCTGACCGCTCGGGATAATGATCTTGCCGTTTCGGTTTATGAACGCCACAAGCAAATGTCTTTTTAAATCAAGAGCCTGTAGCGGTGTACCTGTGACCTCTGACTCCTGATCTACCTTGAACTCGATAGCTTCTACTCTATGATCAAACAAATGATACAGTGTTTCGATATTGCTATCTCCCGATTCGTTCTTCGCACGGACGTAGGCTATTATCGCCTCAGAGGTGATATATCTTGGATATACTACGCTTCCAAGGTCCAGTCTGCTTATAACGTCCTTGAAGTTTATCCTGTTTATCTTTGTGATAGTCTTAGCATTTGACACCTGTCTGGCATGAAGAGTGAGCAGGATATTTTCTTCGTCTATTCCCGTGAGAGCCACAAATGACTCTGCATACTCTATGCCCTCTTCCTTCAGAAGCTCCTCGTCAGTGCCATCACCGTTTATTATTATCGCCTTTGGCAAAAGCACGCTGAGATCCTCACAGCGCTGTCTGTCATTCTCGATTATCTTGACGTTGATCCCCATGCCAATAAGACGTTTTGCAAGATAATAAGCCGCCTTGCCACCGCCTATTATCATTGTGTTCTTCACCTGATTTGTCTTCACACTGATATCCTCAAAGAATGTTCTTGAAAAATTTCTTTGGGTGCAAAATAAGATAACATCATTCTTTTTCATTGTGAAATCGCCAGATGGAATATATATTTCCCCTTCTCTCTCAACAACACATATAAGCAGGCTTGTTGCCGTTTTACGACTAAGCTCAGCGATCGTAGTGCCGACAAGAGGATTGCCCTCAGGTATCTTATACTTTATAAGCTCCGCCTGACCATTCGCAAAGGTGTTTACCTCAAGAGCTGTTGGCAGACAAAGTATTCTTGACGCTTCTCTTGAAGCCTCAAGCTCAGGATTTATGACCATTGCAAGACCAAGCTTCTCTCTTAGATAGACTATCTCCTTGCTGTAATCAGGTGTTCTTACTCTTGCTATAGCTGAACACTTCGCTACTCTCTTGGCAAGTGTACAACAAAGCAAATTAAGCTCATCAGACTCTGTGACAGCAATTATAAGGTCGGCGTTCTCTATGCCGGCGTCCTGCTGAACGCTAAAGCTTGCGCCGTTTCCTACGATGCCCATAATATCATAAAGACTACTGAGTTCCTGTATCTTCTTTGCATTCTTGTCGACTATCGTGATATCGTGACCCTCTTTCACAAGCTGTTCAACAAGGGTCGTGCCTACTTTTCCGCAGCCCACAATGATAATATTCAAACCGCCTGCAGGCTTCTTTTGTTTACTCATATTTTTCCTCCAACCGAATGACATACTGCCATTCACTGCAGTTCTCTGCACTTCTTCTCTTCATTAAGCAGAGCCTATTTATAAAAGCGTATAATTCCATATCATATAATGTATCACTATGCTGTTAATAATATGTTAAAGTATAGTAAAGATATTAATAAAATTTACGGCGATTGCCTAACTCATTTTTCCAAATTAGCGATTTTCAAAAAAAAGTTATAAAAAAAAACAAAAAACTGTGCCGCCGATACATACCGACAGCACAGCTCAATTAAGAAAGAATGATTTGGAAGAATTACTCTACATTTTTGAGTGCCTCATCAAGAGGTACTTTCTTTACACGTCTTGTAAGGATAAATGCTATCACCGCATATGAAACGATACCGAGCAGCGGCACTTCAACAAATATTTTTGCTGGCACATAATATGGCATCCAGCCTGAATACTGAGCGAAAGCAACTTTGAATATATACTTCAAAGTAACATTTACTATAGGAACAGTCAGCAGCATTGAGGCTATAACGACTATGGTCGTAGTCGTTATATAAAGGCTGTTTATTTCCCTGTTGTTGTAACCCAGTATCTTTGTCATAGAAATAGACTGGCTGTTCTTTTCTATTATGACCTTTGAAAGAAGATAAACAATTAGCATGAACATTATAACACCCGCTGTCGCAAACATGCTTATCATAGAACCCATAGACAGTATGAGCTGTCGTGATGTTTTTGTCAGGTCGTCTTTCGTTATAGTTGTCGCAATATACAGATCGTCTATATCCTTTATCTTTGTATTGGAGAAATAACCATTAAAATACCCGTCCTCAAGTTCAAAGGTCTTTATGAAGTCGCTGTCTGTCAGATAAACTGCTATAGTTGCAGGATCGTCATAGATACCCTCTACCTTAAAATTGTATTTTTTATCTCCGTAAGACTCTTTCAGCGTCACTTCATCGCCAACCTCTATGTTATACTTCTGAGCATAACCATCAGAGATAAACGCTCCGCCGTCTTTTATATCTGCATGAACGAACTTGCTGTTTTCTTTAACTCCGTAAATTGTTGCCGTTTCCTCTTTTAGCTTGTCATCGACAGTTTTAAGAGAGCCTGAACAATATTTCTCTACACCCTCTGTTTTAGTTTCAGCAGGCATTTTCAGCACATACTGATATTTGCTTATCATATTATCTTCTATTATATCCTGATAATGAAGAAGCATAGGCTTCATGCCAAGGCCAAAGAAGATGATAACATTGGCAAAAAGAATGCCAACAAACACTGTAATATAGTTAGGAATGTTCTGGAAGATGACTCTAAGTCTGAAACGCTTTAATATGCCTATCCTTGTGTTGAGCTTAAAAGCCTTTTTCTTCTGACGCTTTTTAAGATCACGTCTTAAAAATTTAAGCGGTGAAAGACTTAGTTTATTTACAAGCATTACAAGGTTTATTACGAAAAGTATTATAAGAGGAACTACTGTCGTCTTTATAAACGCATCTGCGTTCCAGATCGTTTTGTATGTTGGCAGACTGTAGCTTCCATAGTACGCTTTGACCGCAAACTCCTTAAAGCAGGTGTAACCCAGTATGTTGCCTACAATGGCAGATACAAGCACTACTATCATAGGCGTTGCAAGATAATGTCTAACAAGCTCGCCCTTTGTGTAGCCTGAGGCTCTGAGCGTACCTATAACGTTTGCTTCTTTTGCAATAGTGTTTCCCGTTGTTATAGCAAAAACAAATGCGATTATGACCATAACAAGATAAAGAAAAACTGTTATCATTGTGTTATCGCCCTTTATATCGTCGCCTGTAAAATGTATCGCCTGATTTGAGTATTCCGGAATAAACTGAGTGAGCATTGAGATTCCATTTATATGCTTCATGACCTTCTCAGCCATATCCTGAGCTTCCTTGTCGTCTGCCGGGGTTTTATCATATTTCCATGAGTAGCTGTAATGAAGATCAGCCTCACCATAATCGTCAAAAAGCGTATCGGTAACGATAGCTACACCGAACTTCAAAGCGTCAAACATCATATCAGACGGATTAGAATACAGTGCGCTGTAATCTGAAAGTGCAACAAGACCTGTTATCTTAAGCTTCTTGCCGCCGACCGTCAGGCTGTCGCCGACTTTAAGCTTGTTATTGTCAGCATACATTCTGTCAATAGCGATCTCGTCATCAGCAGAAGGAAGCTCACCGTCCATTATACATATCTTGTCGATATCCTTACGATTTTTGAAAAGCCTGATAGTGCTGTCAACTTCTTTTGTTTCTTTGTCAAGATAAAAATTTTCATATACCTTTATCTTCTCCTCACCATCCTCTATCTTCTTGATAGCATCATCATCGGCTTTTTGAAGAAGTTCAAAATTTCCGCTTTCGATATTGTATTTCTCAAAGCTTTCGTCATAAGCAACAGACATACTGCCTGCCGCAACAAGAAAGCCTGATACTATGCCTATCATCATTGTGATGAACAAAAATAGAACGATGTATTTTCCTATTTCGCCCTTAAGCTCTCTGGGCAAACGCTTGATAAGAGGGTTTTTCATGCTGCCCCTCCTTACCAATCAAGCTCTGCGGCTGTGAGCTTAGTTTCATTAAGATAATTCTTTCTTATCATACCATCTCTAAGCTTTACAACTCTGTCAGCCATTTGCTTGATAGCGTCATTATGTGTTACCATTATGATAGTGTTTCCATACTTCTTGTTTACGTCCTCTATAAGCTGTAATATCTCCTTGGAGGTATTGTAGTCAAGCGCACCTGTAGGCTCGTCGCAGAGCAGGATATCAGGGTTCTTGACGATGGCTCTGCCAATAGCAGTTCTCTGCTGCTGACCTCCAGAAAGCTGATTAGGAAGCTTGTGACGATGCTCGTAAAGCCCAAGGGTTTTAAGCAGGTCGTCAACGTCAAGAGGGTTGTCGCTAAGATATGCGCCTACCTCGATATTCTCCTTGATATTCAGGTTAGGTATAAGGTTGTACATCTGGAAGATATAACCCAAGTGCTTTCTTCTGTAAAGGGTCAATGCCTTTTCGTTCATGTCGGCTGTTTTTTCGCCGTTTATTGAGATATACCCCTCGTCAGCGGCGTCAATTCCTCCTATAATGTTCAGAAGTGTTGATTTACCTGAGCCTGACGGTCCAAGAAGCACGCAGAACTCTCCTTTTTCTATTTCGATATCAATGCCCTTAAGCACTTCAACTCTGATCTCGCCCTCGCCAAAATGCTTTTTTATGTTCTTTATTTCAAGAAACACATTCATTCCCCTTTCTAACTATTTATTTTAATAATGTATCTTTGCCGTTTTTAAACGTCATATTATACATATTTGTATGCCATAACTTACTTCGCATTGTGGTTAATTACAACTAACCGATATATCTGATAAATCCCGCCGAAAAAGGCGGGATCTAACGATATAAATATTACTGATTTAGCCGTTTGTCGTGCTTTGCAAAGCAAAGCTTACAAGCTTGTCGAGAGCGTCATCAGATATCTGAGAAACAATAGCCACCGAGTCATTCTCGGCATTTTTTCTCTCAACGCCTACACGGTTTTCAAGAAAATCCTGAAGTATCACACTTGGAGTATAAAGCTCATTGGCTGCCTTTATGCCCTCAGATGTCAGTGTGATCTCACGGTAAGGCTCTTTGATTATATAGCCCTCGTCTATAAGCTTCTGAGTCATCTTGACGGTGCTTGCCTTTGTCACGCCCAGAACAGAAGCTACCTCTGTGGACTTGACAGGTCTGCCGTTCTGACCCAGTCTGTATATGGCAAATAAATACCTTTTCTGTGATTTAGTCAGCATTCAGATGACCTCCCCGAAGTTTATTACTGTTTTATCATGATCTGTGACAGCGAGAAGAATTTGGACAACAGCCGCAGCTGCCACCGCAAGAGCTTTTGCCCTGTTTCTTATCCTTTACGAGCTTGTAAATTATAGCTGCCACGATAGCAACGAGAATCACTGCTATCAGAATCGTACCGACTACTGTGTCCATAATTATCCTCCCAACTGTTTATGCAAGATCAGTGATGATATTTGCTTTTTATTATGCGTTTGCGCCTACCTTAACGTCCTTTTCAAGCTTTGTGCTTTCCTTATAAGGTCTAACGAGCATATAGATGATAAGAGCGATAAGGGCTATTGCAAAGATAAGACCGATAACATTCACCTTACCAGTAAAGAGGTTGCCAAGCTGATTTACGATAAGTGCGATAACATAAGCAAAACCACACTCGTAGCCAATTGCGAACCAGAACCACTTTCTGCTGTTCATCTCACGCTTGATAGCTCCCATTGCTGCGAAGCAAGGTGCGCAGAGGAGGTTGAAGATAAGGAATGACATACCTGTGATGCCAGTGAATGCAGCACCGATCGCAGAGTAAACTGAACCATCTCCGCCGCCGTAAAGGATACCCATTGTACCAACGATATTCTCCTTAGCAACAAGACCTGTAACAGCTGCAACAGTTGCCTGCCAGTTGCCCCAGCCAAGAGGTGCGAAGATCCAGCAGATAGCCTTACCGATATGAGCAAGGATACTGTATTCCATCTGGTCTTCTGTGAGCATACCGAATGAACCGTCTACCCAGCCGAAGTATGAAGTGAACCATACAAAGATAGTTGACAGTGTGATGATAGTACCAGCCTTCTTGATGAATGACCAGCCACGCTCCCACATTGATCTGAGTACGTTGCCTACTGTAGGGATATGGTAAGCAGGAAGCTCCATAACGAATGGTGCAGGATCTCCTGCGAACATCTTTGTCTTTTTCAGCATGATACCTGAAATGATGATAGCTGCGATACCGATGAAGTATGCGCCTGTTGCTACCCATGCAGAGCCTCCGAAGATAGCACCTGCGATCATTGCAATAAATGGTGTCTTAGCACCGCAAGGAATAAATGTTGTTGTCATGACAGTCATACGTCTGTCACGCTCGTTCTCGATAGTTCTTGAAGCCATGATACCAGGGATACCGCAACCTGTACCGATAAGGATCGGAATAAATGACTTTCCTGAAAGGCCGAACTTTCTGAAGATCCTGTCCATTACGAATGCGATACGAGCCATGTAACCGCAAGCCTCAAGGATAGCAAGGAGAATGAAGAGTACGAGCATCTGTGGTACAAATCCAAGAACCGCACCAACACCGGCAACGATACCGTCAAGGATAAGACCCTTGAGCCAATCTGCACAGTTTACTGCGTCAAGACCGCTTTCGATAAGTACAGGGATACCAGGTACCCATACGCCGTAATCCGCTGGGTCTGGATCAGCAAAGTTGTACTTCTCAGCGGCTGCAACTGCAGCTTCCAGATCAGCATACTTAGCTGTTTTTGTTGTTTCTTCAAGTGTTTCCTCGTCCTCTACTGTATACTCAGCAGTTGCGGACTTATCTACTGTAGCAAGCAGATTGTCTGCTGTTGTCTTTGCAGCGGCAACATCAAAGTCATCAGCTTCGTTGTCGATAGCCTCGCCGCCCTGCTGCTCGATAAATGCGTTGATTATGTCAAGCGAGCTGCCATATTCGTCAGCAGCGTCCTCAGCGTCAGATGAACCGATGCCGAACAGATGCCAACCGTCACCAAAGAGTCCGTCGTTTGCCCAGTCAGTTGCGGCTGAACCTACTGTTACCATTGAGATATAGTAAACAAGGAACATAACCACTGCAAAGATAGGAAGACCGAGCCAACGGTTCGTTACGACCTTATCGATCTTATCTGATGTTGTAAGACCACCCTGATTTTTCTTTTTATAGCAATCCTTGATTATTGAAGCTATGTAAATGTATCTCTCGTTTGTGATGATACTCTCCGAGTCGTCGTCCATTTCTTTTTCAGCAGCGCAGATATCCTTTTCGATATGGGTCTTTACCTGCTCAGACATACCAAGCTGTTCGATGACCTTCTCATCTCTCTCGAATATCTTTATAGCGTACCATCTCTGCTGTTCTTCAGCAACATCATTGAGAAATGCTTCCTCAATATGAGCGATAGCGTGTTCAACAACGCCGTTGAATGAATGCTGAGGTACCATTGGAACTTTTGACTCAGCAGCCTTTACTGCTAGCTCAGCAGCTTCCTTGATACCGGTGCCTTTAAGTGCTGATATCTCGCAGACCTGACAGCCAAGCTCCTTAGCAAGCTGATCTGTATTTATCTTGTCGCCGTTCTTTTTAACAACGTCCATCATGTTGATAGCAACAACAACAGGGATACCAAGCTCAACAAGCTGTGTTGTAAGATAAAGGTTTCTTTCGAGGTTTGTACCGTCGATGATATTGAGGATAGCGTCCGGACGCTCGCTTATAAGATAGTTTCTTGCAACTACTTCCTCAAGTGTGTAAGGTGAAAGAGAATAGATACCAGGAAGGTCCATGATAACTACGTCCTTATGACCCTTGAGCTTACCCTCTTTCTTTTCAACTGTTACGCCCGGCCAGTTACCTACGAACTGGTTTGAACCTGTAAGAGCGTTGAAAAGAGTTGTTTTACCGCAGTTAGGGTTACCTGCGAGAGCAATTTTGATCTCCATACAATTTGATCCTTTCAGAATTTTGGCACTCTGATATATCCTCATCTTCTAAGTACACATCAGCTCTGCCGATGAAATTTTTTGCTGTTTGCCTGAACTATGTATCAGACCGTTTCGATCATCTCAGCGTCAGCCTTCCTGAGCGAAAGCTCATAGCCTCTGACTGTTACTTCAATAGGGTCACCCAAAGGCGCAACCTTTCTTACATGGACTTCAACACCCTTTGTGATGCCCATATCCATGATCCTTCTCTTTACAGCACCAGTGCCGTTGAGCTTCTTCACGGTAACTGTTGAACCGATCTTAGCTTCTTTCAATGTTGCCATAACCTTATCCTCCTAACTATACAAAATATCTTCAAACATATTTATCATGGCTTGACCGCCAAATGTTTCCTATACCATTATCTTCGCAGCCATTTCCTTTGAAACAGCTACTCTTGATTCTTTGACCTTAACGATAACGTTTCCTCCGATAGTGCTTACTACCGTTACCGTTCCACCTGCGACAAAACCCAGATTTTCAAGAAACTTTCTTGTTTCAGGTTTTCCGCCTACTTTCTTTATCATGTTTTCTTCCCCTACGTTTGCAAATGTCAGCGGCATCATTCAGACCCTCCTGTTCTTCTGTCAGTATCAAAAGTTAGATTCGTCTAACTTTCAGGCTTATCAAAAGGGTTAGCATTTTCTAACCCGTAATATAGTTTAGCATGGCTAACCGAATTTGTCAAGACTAAATGTGCCGTTTTTTCAATTTTGTAAGCTTGCACAAAATCATGAGTTAGTTAGGTATAACTTTAGTTAGTTTTCAATAACTTAATCACTGCACAAACGCAGACAGAAAAGCAAAACTGCCTTTTTCCGCCTGCGTTTGCAGTTTACATTATTACATTAGAGATATATGCTTACTTAGCAAGAGCCTCGCCCAAAGCCTTGCAGCTTGCGAGAGCGTCGTCGTCAGGAGTTTCGTTTACAATAAGTCCCTCGCCATTTACAAGTGTTGCACCGTCGCCCGTAACTCTGTCCTGCCACTGACGCATCCACTCGCCGTCACCCCAGCCGTACGAGCCGAAGAGTGCTACCTTCTTGCCTGAGAGTTTGCCCTCTATGCCTGCGAAAAATGGCTCGAACTCACTGTCCTCAAGCTCCTCTGCTCCCATTGCAGGGCATCCAAGAGCTATTGCGTCATAATCCTCAACATTGCCGCTGAACTCAGAAACTGCGAAGCACTCTGCGCCTGCACCCTCTGCAACGGCCTTTGCCATAGCCTCTGTGTTGCCTGTACCGCTCCAATAAATTACTGCTGTTTTCATTATGATTACCTCCTAAGAAATTTTCAGGGCTTGGTAAATGCTTTCGCCCTGAGCAAGTTTATTACACAGATAATTTCTGCACTTGTCATAATTGCTGAAAATACGTCTTGCTCTGTTTTCGTCAGAGTAGACTTTCCAATATCCGCAAAGAAGATAGTTTCTTCCCTTGTTCTGTATGAACCCTGTAACATCATCAACAGGATAGCCTAGAAACAGACCTATCTCATGAGGAAAATCCTCACTTGCGGATATTCTTCCAGACAGCCTTTCAAGCTGCTGTTCAAGGGTCATACGGCTGTCATAGCCAAAGCTTTCAAGAAGCTTTCTTACTCTGTTGTCTGCAAGTCTGTCAGATAAAAGCTTTTCGTTATAGAGAAAAAGCAGCTTTCTGCTTTTGCACTCGCAAAGCACTGTTAGCTTCATGCCCTTTGTATATGCCCTGCTGTTAAAAAGCTCGACATTTTCTTCAAGCCCGTCCTTGTTCTTTTCCATTGACATAAGACAGGCAGGCTTTATTCCAAGCATTGCAGGGGCAAGATGATAAGCCATGCTTTTTTCAAAATTTCTCAGCTCAGACTGTGACATAGTCCCTCCTTTGGTTAGAAATTCCTAACCCATACATATAGATCTATGCGTTTACAACGCCTTTAGTACAATATTTTTCAAGCACGTTCTTCAAAGCCGAACAGCTTGATGAATGGCATATAGCCACGGGAAAATCAAGTTTGCTTGCTCTTTGGTTAAGACCATTGAGCATTTTATGTGACACTGTATCAGTAAACACCACTGCCAGATCAGGACTGCCTATCTTCTTATCAAAACCTGTAGGATATTTGATGAACACCTTAGCCTTGCAATCATATGATTTGCAGATATCCTTATAGCGTGTTGCCATACGGTCATTTCCGCCTACTATTATAACGCTCATACTTTTCTTAACTCCTCCTTTTCATTAATTTAGGTTAGTATTTACTAACCATATTCATATTAGCATAAACTAACCCCGTTTGTCAAGGGAAACTTATGTCAGAAGTATAAACTTTTCATATGATAAAATATTCACGGCAAAAGCGAAGATACTATATATAATATGCGTTACATATCGCAGATTATGTTTGGTATTGTTTTGCAAAAAAATACGGCGAAGTGCCAAAAGACACAACGCCGTAAAAAAACAAATATTATTTGCTTAAAAGCTCTGCGAATTGTTTCATGAATGCATCGCAGACAGTGACAAAGCCGCTGTTATTATAAGTGATATTACCTTTTTCATCTATGTTTTTCCTTTATTAAAGACTATTAGTCCATAGCAGCCTTTATTGCAGCCATAAGCTCATCATATGTTTCATAAGCAGGAAGCTCAGGATATTCAGCCTTTATGCTGTCTGTGCTTCTGAAAAGGAAGCCTGCCTTGCTTGCCTGTATCATACCGAGGTCGTTATGACTGTCACCGCTTGCGATAGTTTCAAAGCCGATAGACTGGAGAGCCTTTACAGTTGTGAGCTTTGACTTGTCACATCTCATCTTGAAGCCTGTTATCTCGCCGTTGTCAGCAACTTCAAGAGTGTTGCAGAAGATAGTAGGATAACCAAGCTTCTTCATAAGAGGACCTGCAAACTGTGAGAAAGTATCGCTGATGATTATTACCTGTGTGAAGCTTCTCAGCTCGTCAAGGAACTCCTTTGCGCCTGGCATTGGGTCGATAGTTGCGATAGTATCCTGAATTTCCTTAAGACCAAGACCATGCTCCTTAAGAATGTTGATACGGTATTTCATAAGCTTGTCATAGTCTGGCTCATCTCTTGTTGTTCTTTTAAGCTCAGGGATACCTGTAGCCTCAGCAAAAGCTATCCATATCTCAGGAACGAGAACTCCCTCAAGGTCAAGACAAGTGATATACATACTCATAATTATTTCCTCCTTAGAAATATACAAAAAAATTCGTAATTTGATTATACCATACTTTTTATAATAATACAAGAGTTTTGCTTTAAATCATTAAGGCAAAAATAATACAAAAAATCGTTGCCAATTGTAAAATTTCGCTGTTACCCCTTTCTGATACTTGACAATTTGTGTTATATATGTTATAACTAATACACATACTAATTTATAAATCATTATTAATAAATAATGAAAAGAGGTGATACATATTTCTACAAGAAAAGACGGTATCGAAACGAAAAAAAAAATACTCACTGTATGCGTCCAACTGTTTCTGGAACAGGGGTATAAACAGACAACTATCTCACAGATAGTGAAAAAAGCTGGCGTTGCAAGAGGAAGCTTTCAGAACTTATTCTCCACAAAAGACGCTATTCTAATGGAACTTGTGGGCACGATGTTCAGCGGACAATTTGGAGTGGCAAAGAACATTGTTGGTGATAATATGTCGCCGATATACACATATGCTGTGGAAACTGCCATACAGATAACCCTCACTGAGCTGAATGAAAATCTCCGAGAGATCTACATTGAAGCTTATACTATGCCTGAAACGGCTGAGTATATCTATGTCCACACTACGGCGGAACTGAAACAGATATTCGGCTCGAATTTTCCGGGCTATACCGAGAGCGATTTCTATGAAATGGAAATCGGAACATCAGGAATAATGCGCAACTATATGGCAAGAAAATGCGATATCCATTTCCCGCTTGACCACAAGCTTAGACGTTTTCTGACGGCGGCAATGCGAGTGTATAAAGTACCGGAGGAAGAACAGGCAAAAGTGCTTGCATTTATCAGATTGCTTGATATTAGAGCTATCGCCACAGAGGTCATGTATAAGCTGTTTGCAATGCTGGAAATGACATTCGATTTTAAACTTTCAAAAGATGATGAAGAGGGGGAAACAATATGAAAAAACGGTTATTGAGCATCATACTTACTCTATGTATGGCAATGTCCATTACACCATTGAACGCATTTGCGGTCACAGAATATGGCATATGGATAGGCGACGAACAGGTAACATCTGATAAAACATGGAGCAAACAAGGCTGGAAATACGATATACAAAGCAAGACTCTGACGCTTCTTGGCTACAATATGGCGACTATAGGCAAACGTATAAACGGCAACAGCGAAAGACCCAGCCGATTTGGTCTTATATACGTTGAAGGCGAACAAGATCTGAACATAAAGCTTGTCGGCAGCATTGATCTTGGTGACAGCCCGTTTTCAAGCCAAGCTGCAACCAAATACAATGAGAGCTACAGCGGAATTTATGCTCCTGACAGTAATATCACTATCATTGGCAGCGGAACGTTTTCAGCAGTAACACATGACGCAGCAATATACTGCTCAAATCTTACTATCGGCGACGGTACTGAACAAAATGCTACTAATGTATCGTGCGAAAGCTTCGGCGCTTGCATTATCGTAAAGTATAATATGATAGTTAATGACTACAGCACTGTTTGGGCTTGCGCAAACGGACCAACTGTGGGCATGAACGGCATTTATGTCGAGGGGTCGCTTTATGTAAACGGCACTAATACCACCGTAGAGGGTCGTGCTACATACAGACCTGTTAAGGGAGAGTGCACCAATTACACACACTACAGACCAAAAAATCTCACTTCAGGCGGATATTTCAACAATGCAGGTTCAACTATTGCAGGAATAATGGTATATGGAATTTTGACAGTTGACGGCAGTAAGGTCGAAGGTAACGTCTTTAAAGAGATATACAAACCACAAGAGTATGATTCAGAATACACCTCAGGCCTTGAAGCAGGCGGTATTGTAATAAAGAACAACGCCACAGTAGAAGGCAGAAACATTAATCCGTCCACGCCGGGATTCATGGAATATGGCGTACAAGTTCACCATTACGCCATAAAATTTTTAGGAAGAGGACGTGTCCGTGCCGGAACAGAGTATGTGGATTATGAAAGCGTCAATCGTGGTTTCCGTAAATCAGGCGGCAACGAAATAACAGTTTCGGGACGGCTGAAACTCTATGAAAGCGATACTTGTCCCGCTGACTTCAAGAAGTTTGCGCAGTATGGCTTCGGAGGGTATACAGAATATTATACAGAAAACATGGATGACATCTATATAAAAGATGATAATGGCCGTGGTAAAATGTCATATTTCAAGGATATGCATGATTATGAAACATTTTATTTAGCAAGCGGAATAGATCTAAAAGATATATATGAAATCGATCTGGACACCAACGTTCCATTTGATGTAAACATACTTTCAGGCGATATCAAAATGAACATAGATATCAAAAGCGGTTTTGAGCTTCCGAAGATCATTGTCTATGACGGCGCAACTTTAAAATTAAAGACCTCCCCTGATAAAACATATAATTTCACTTATCCTATCGAGCTGAAAGGCGGCACGATAGAATTTACAAACAGTGCGATCGTGCGAGGACTTAACATTGTAGGAGAGGGCAAGGTCATCATTGATAGCGGAAACTACTCTGGAACGCTTGGTGACAACGTAATCTTGCAGATATCAGGCGGAAGCGCTGACTTCAATGACAACGGCAAGGCTGTGGACGCAAAAGGAAACTCGGTACACAAGTACACCTATGTTGCAAGGGGTGCAGATGGCAATGAGTTTATAGGCAGTGCTAACACACGTCAGCCGCCATATGACGATTTTTATGGCTATAACCGCTCAGAAATATTCCATGACGGAAACAAGCTTCATCTCTGGCTCAAGTCACAGGATTCCATTTATGGCGTGAATGCTTTTAAAATAAAAGCTGACGGCACTCTTGAAGATGAGAACACCTATTTTAATCTGCGTTATGGAACGAATATCTTAGAGCATAGGATACCTTTTGATCCTATAACATTAAAATACTTTGTTGTGAAAAAGAACGACGTCGTTACGCTGAAAACAATGGAAAACGAGCCGTCCTCACCGCAAGACAGTGATATCCGAGTAGAATGGTACAGTGTTGAAAACGACAAGCGCACAAAAATAAATGCCCATGGCACAAGCATGTATGTGGGGCGTATGGGCAACAGTGACAATGGTACGCATTATCAGGCAGATGTATATTATTTAGGCTGGGATTCCAAGCTCAATCATTCATATACCTATGACGCATATATCTTCATTGACGAGCCGGTATTTACTGCTCCTGACAAATTCCACTTGGATAAAAAGGCAAAATTCGAGGTCACAAACAATACACCAAATGGCGCAGTACGGCTGAATTACCTATGGGAAGTGAGCAAGGACGGCGGAAAGACTTTCACCGCCATTGACGGCGAAACTTCTTCTGTTTACGAGCCTACTATAGAAAGCCAAATGAACGGCTGGCAGATAAGATGCAAAACATGGGTATCAACAGGCGACGGACAAAAAACTGAGCCGACCGTTTTCGGCCCTGTTACGATAAACTTCTCCGAAAAAGCACCGGTCATAGTAAAACACCCGCAAAGCGGTGCAACAAACGCTCCTAGCCAGCCTAAACCTGTTAAGCCCGGAGAAATAACTATCGTAATTGAACGTTACTATTTCTTCAATGTAGAAGCAACAGGCAGTGAACCGCTCCAATATCAGTGGCAGGAAAGCAGCGATAACGGAGAAACTTTCGTTGATATCCCATATACCAACGACAATTCACATTCATTAAAAGTGCGAAAAGAAAACAACGGAAAGCTTGTGCGCTGTGTTGTATCAAATGAATACGGCTCTGTAGTTTCAAACGCGGCAAAGCTTACAATATATTATTCTCCTGAGTTTACAGCCTCACTCGGCAATAAGACCATAAACAGCGGAGAAAAGGCTACGTTCACACTTCCTATCGCTCAGGGAAATCCTTACGGAGCTGAGGTGATATGGCAGGTGAGCAAGGACGATGGAAAGACTTTTGCAGACGTTACCGAAGCTGACGGAACGTTCTCTCTTGATTCAAAAGTCGTGGACGGCAAGGAAGAATGGTCAACTACATTCACCACCTGTGCAACGAACATAAGCTTTAACGGATATATGTACAGATGTACGGTCAAGAACGCTGAAAATGCGGACTATGTGGGTACTTGGGTATCGGAAAAAGCAACGCTTACAGTAATAAGAAACTGCGCAGTAGACGGACATATATTTGACGAGGGAACGATAATCTCCGAGCCGACTTGCATCGATAAGGGTGTGAAGAGGTTTAATTGCTCCGAATGTTCACAGTACAAAGATGAGCCTATAAACCCATTGGGACATGATTGGAAAGAAGCGACCTGCACAGCTCCAAAGACCTGCAAACGCTGTCAGGCTACTGAGGGCGAGCCTATCGAACACAGCTTCGGCGATTATATATCCGACGAAAACGGACATTGGAAGCAGTGCAGTGAGTGCGGAACTGACAGCCAAAAGGAACTTCACGCCTACAAGTGGAATACGGAAGGCGGCGAATATTGGCAGGAATGTACAATTTGCGGATATGAAACGAAAAAATCAACTATTTTGAAGATATCCATAAACGGAACTGACGAGACCTGTCCTTTAGGTGATTATGAATTTACATTTGCTCTGCCTGAGGGCTGTACTGACGTGACAGCAGGCTTCAGATTTGCAGGCGACGGTACGGAATTGGCGTTTACCGCAAAAGACGATCTTTACACCGCAAAGGTAAGTGCGTCAGATCTTGAGAGCGGAACAATGACGGTTTACGCTTCGGCAAAACTCAAAGACGGTTTTGTCATCACAGGTGAAAAAGAAGTAACCGTGCTCGAAAACCATGTGGGCGGCACTGCGACTTGTACTGAAAAAGCAAAGTGCAAATTCTGTAATAAAGAATACGGCGACCTTGACCCGACAAATCACACAGGCAAACCTGTTTGGGACTTTGACAGCAAAGAACATGAGAAAAAATATGATTGCTGCGGCGAGGTGACTATCGAGAGAGAACCCCACGAATGGAACGCAGGCGAATGTACAGAGTGTGGATACAATTGTACACATTCCGGCGGCAAGGCGACCTGCACAAAGAAAGCCACCTGTGATATCTGCGGCAGTGAATACGGCGATATCGACCCGAACAATCATGGAAAGCTCACACATATAGATAAAGTTGACGCAACACATGATAAAGAGGGAAATATCGAGTATTGGTACTGCGAAGAATGCGGCAAGTATTTCGGTGACAAGGACGGCACAAAGGAGATACAAAAGGCAGACACTATTACAGATAAGCTGAAAGACACTCCAAGTGATGACAAAAAAGATAACTCAAAGCCAGATAAGACGAAAGGCGATACTAACGAGAGCAAGACAGACAGCTCTACGGCTGATAAGCCTAAGAGCGAGCAGAAAAATCCACAGACCGGAAGTGGCAGTGGTATGAGCCTTTGGCTTGCAATGCTGTTGATAAGCGGCGGTGCGGCAATGGGAATAAAGAAAAAACACAAGAAATAACTGATCTCTTAACTGCACACAGCGGTTGTCTCAAACGGCAGCCGCTGTTTTTTTGATCAACATGACAAAAAATTTGTTACCCAAAGTTAAATTACCCCTTGACCTGTGGCGAAAATAGTAGTAAAATAGAAATGTAAATACAATAATTGAAAGGAATGTTCATCATGCCAAAGTTTATCGTTGAAACATCTGCACGTCACGTTCACGTTACTCAGGAAACTCTTGAAACGCTGTTCGGAAAGGGTGCAACACTTACAAAGAAGAAAGATCTTTCACAGCCTGGTCAGTTTGCTTGCGAGGAGAGAGTTACAGTTGTAGGTCCTAAGAGAGAGCTTGCAAACGTATCTATCCTCGGTCCTGTAAGAAAAGCAGACCAGATCGAGCTTTCAGCTACAGACGCACGTTCTATCGGTGTTGCCGCTCCTATCAGAGAGTCAGGCGACACAGCAGGCTCAGGCGCTTGCAAGCTTGTTGGCCCATGTGGCGAAGTAGAGTGTTCTGAGGGCGTTATCGTTGCTAAAAGACATATCCATATGACACCTGCTGACGCTGAAACATTCGGCGTAAAGGATAAGGATATCGTTGCAGTAAAGATAGAGTCTGCAGAAAGAACAGCTATCCTCTGCGACACTGTTATCAGAGTAAGCGACAAGTTCGCTCTTGCTATGCACATTGATACAGACGAGTCAAACGCTGTAGGCGCAGGCAGAGAGCAGTACGGCGAGATAGTTAAGCTCTAATTTCATAGTACATATAAGACCGCTCATCATAGGGCGGTCTTTTTTCATACAAAAACAAAAAAATCATCGCCGCAGGCGATACCATAATTCCTCATTCCTCACTCCTAACTCCTCACTAATAACAACGTTTCGATTGACACAAAACTCCACCTGTGATATAATTTTCTTGTAAAACACATAACGCAAATATGGAGATTATAAAATGAATAATGATACAATAAAACTTATACGAAAGACCTCAAACGTAAATTCACTTATGGTGATAATTTTCTATATGCTTGATATCGCACTTATAAGACTTGGCGACTTGGCGGTGTACCATATCGCAGGAAAGTCAGCCTACTATGAGGATATCGCTCAGCTTGTGAGCTACTGCATACAGTATCTCGTAGTTGTGCCAATAGTTCTTATTGTATTCAGACTTGTGAGTGGCAAAAAAGAGGGACTTAAAATAACAGCCTGTTTCAGAAAACCTTCAATGCCTGCAAAATGGGTCGCAAAATGGATCGTCATATCATTCGGGCTTATCTATGCCGCAAATTATATCAACACATTTATTTTCTCATACGTGCAGAAAGCTTCGGGAACGAGCCTTAAAGGCGTTGACTTCACTTCAAGCGGCACTGCCCTGGGCGGCGTAACGAGTGTGCTGGCAATGTCAGTGCTTGCACCGTTTTTTGAAGAGCTTATGTTTAGAGGTACGCTTTTCAGAAATGCTGAAAAATGCGGACAGCTCACAGGCATTATAATGGTGGGGCTGACATTCGGACTTTGGCACGGAAGCTATCAGCAGATACTCTATGCGGCTGTTATGGGAATGTGTGCCTGCTTTATGGTTGCAAAAACAGGATCTATCTTCCCGTCTTTGATACTTCACTTCACCATGAACACTATCGGAGCAATTCAGAGTGTCGCACTTGGTTCCATAGACTTTGACAAGTTTGCCGCAGACCTTGAAAAAGGTCAGATCACAGGCACAGCACCAATGATAATAATTGCTGTCGCACTGCTTTCATTCGGACTTATGATAGCTGGTCTTGTGCTTTTCGTAAAAGAGCTTAGGTATCACCGTGACAGCTTCAGGCTCATAAACTTCTGTCCTGACGTTTCACAAGGCAAAAAGATAGTCATCTATCTCACCGCACCTGTTACCATACTCGCCTTTGCCGGGCTTATCTTCATCACAGTCCGCACAGCTTTAGGACTTGGGCTATTCTAAAATACGCATAAAAATAACGCAGACTTTTTACAGCCTGCGTTATTTTTATCAGGAGTTATTTATTATGATTTAAGGCTTGCGATCTTCTGGTTGAGTTCCTTGATCTCGGAATCTACAGTTGCAGAATACTTCTCACGAACCTGCGTCCATGTGGACTGTACACCCTCTTCATCAACATTTGAAGCATCACTGTAGAGTGCGTCAACAAGGCACTGGTTTCCGTCAAACTGCTTTCTGTCGCCGAGAGCGGAAGATATACCGTAAGCATAGTCAAAGAGCATAAGGTAATCGTCAGAAACAACGTCCATTTTCACATCATACATCTCGTCTGTCCAATTAGGGTTGTTCTCCATGAACTTGTCCTTGTTTGTCTGCTCATACTTTGGATCTGTCTTTGAAGCTCTTACGCACTCAAACCAGCACTTAACAGCTTCGCTTCTTGTTGAACCTTTTACCCACATGAAAGCTGTCATATCAGACGTTGTTATCTTCTGCTGATTATCGTCATACTGAGGGATAGGAACAACGCCCCAGTTCTCGCCCTCCTTTGGAGTCTGGTTGCCTGTGTAAGCCCAATCGCCCATTGCATAGAACAAGCAGTTCTGATTGAAGCAATCTCTTGCAGAGCCTACCCAGCCGTTGAGGATAAGTCCGTCCTTCATCATATTATAAAGGAAGTTCTGAGCCTTTTCGATATCAGGGTCGTTAAGGTTGCTTGAAAACTCGTTTGTTGCAGGATCATAGTTTACAAGACGCTTGCCTGTTTGCTGAACAACGTGCGCTCTGAAGAAGCCGTTTACACCGTAACGCTCAGTATCAGCCGGTGCGTTGCCAACATATGAGGACATGATATCCTCCCAATTCTTCCAAGTCCACTCATTGTTTACATAAAGCTCATATGGATCGTCAAGGCCCTCTGCGTCAATGATATCCTTATCATAGCAGAGCATAGCAGAAGCAGAATAGCCAAGAGGCGCAACATAGTGCTTTCCATTGAGCATGAACTGATCTGCTGTATCCTTTGTTGCAGACCACAAAGGCTGGCTGAAATCAACTATGCTGTCGATAGGCTGATACATATCCTTTACTACCTGTGAAGGGAACGCAAGCCACTCATACTTGAATATATCAGGAATATCCTTGTTAGCTGTGATAGCAGCAGCAAGATTATCAAATCTGTCCTCATTTGAAGTCTGCTGGAATCTTATCTTTCCGCCCTTGCTCTCAAAAAGCTGAAGCTCTGTGCTCTTCTCAGGACTGCCCTTAGTAGGGTTAAGGTCGCCCTCACCGAGATAAAGTATCTCTTTTTCAGCACCCTCAGGGATAGCCTCGATAGATTCCGTGTCAGCTACCGCAACGTTCTCTGTTGCAGAAAAATCGTCCTCCGCCTTGCTTGAAGAGTTTGATGAGCTTCCGCAACCCGCTACTCCTGTTGCCATTGACAAAGCCATTACAGCCGCTATGTACTTTTTGTAATTCATAAAATATTCCTCCATAATTCAATATTTTAGCATCAAAGCTGTCCGTATGTAGTTGATGAGTTCATATATTAAATCTTGCTATAATTATACAACACATACAAAGCTATTGTCAATCACCATTATAGCACAATTATCAGCAATTTAATTGTACACTTTGCACAATTAAATCCATATGTATTGTTAAAACGCGGTATTACAATCAATATAGTTTAAAATATACGCATAAAGTTCAAATATTCAATATGCCCGTTTTGAATGAATATAAAACAGATACAAGAGCTTTTTGTAGAAAACATTAACCAAAACAGCAAAATATGTACAGCATTTATGCAGTTCGTAAAACTTTTTTCATGTAATCGTTTGATGTTTTCAGTGGTACTTGTAATTAGCGAATTATTATAGTATACTTGTTTAAGAAGATTTTTTACCGAAAGGAAATTGCTTGATATGACAGATTTTGAAAGAAACAAAGCAAGGGTGACAGCCGAATACGAGGCTCTCATCAACAGAAAAAACATTGTGTCCGACAGCTACAACGGAATTTATGACAGATACGTTTACCCTGTTCTGACAGCCGCACACGCACCTATTATCTGGAAATATGACATGAACCCTGAGACAAATCCATACTTCATGGAGAGATTGGGCATAAACGCAGTTCTGAACTCAGGCGCTATTTATCTCAACGGCAAGTATTACCTTGTTGCAAGAGTTGAGGGCAATGACAGAAAGTCATTTTTTGCAGTAGCAGAGAGCGACAGCCCTGTTGACGGCTTCCGTTTCTGGGACTTCCCTGTTCAGCTTCCTGACACTGAACCGGAGGAAACAAACGTATACGATATGAGACTTACTCAGCATGAGGACGGCTGGATATACGGTGTATTCTGCTCAGAGAGCAAAGACAAGACTTCAAACGATCTTTCTGCCGCTACAGCTCAGGCTGGAATCGTAAGGACAAAGGATCTTAAGACATGGGAAAGACTTCCTAATCTCAAGTCCAAGTCACCACAGCAGAGAAACGTTGTGCTTCACCCTGAGTTCGTTGACGGAAAATACGCATTCTACACACGTCCACAGGACGATTTTATCGAAACTGGCTCAGGCGGAGGAGTATGCTTCGGTCTTTGCGAAGACATTACAAACCCTGTTATCTGCACAGACGAAGTTGTTATCTCACCAAGGCAGTATCACACAATCACAGAGGTAAAGAATGGTGCAGGCGCAGTGCCTATCAAGACACCAAAAGGTTGGATACACATTGCACATGGCGTAAGAAATACAGCCGCAGGTCTTAGATACGTAATTTATGTATTCGCAACTGACCTTAAAGACCCTTCTAAGCTAATCGCTTCGCCGTCAGGACTTTTCATTGCACCACACGGCAGTGAAAGAGTGGGTGACGTATCAAACGTTGCGTTCACAAACGGCGCGATCGTTCGTGAAAACGGTGACGTGTATATTTACTACGCTTCATCAGACACAAGACTTCACGTTGCGGCAACAACGATCGACAAGCTTATGGATTACACATTCAACACTCCGTCAGACCCACTGCGTTCTGTTGACTGCGTAAAGCAGAGATGCGATCTTATCAGAAAAAATCTCGAATATCTTAACAAGTAATATATCAAACACAAACAGACGGCTTCTGCTGTCTGTTTTTTTGTACACTAAAACTTTTTTCAAGTCTGCGATATCCGTGCATAAATATTGCACTACCCATGTAGGGGACGTCGTCCTCTACAATTATGCTATGGTTTGTCTGCCGCAAAACTGCTGAGTCCCTTTACCGCAACTTTTTTTATATACCCTCTTGCAATCGTCCACAATCTATGGTATAATTAATTAATAAAAGCACAATATATGCAATATCACGCACAAAATTTTCTCTTAACTAAGGAGTGTTTATAATGAGATGTCCTTTTTGCAACTATGAAGATACAAGAGTAATAGATTCACGTCCAAGCGAGGGAAAAAAGCGTCGCCGCCGTGAGTGTCCGAAATGCGGAAAGCGTTTCACTACTTATGAGGTGGTGGAAAAGCCACAGCTTATGGTATACAAGCGTGACGGCTCGTTTGAGCCTTTTGACAGACAGAAGCTTATAAAAGGCATTCAGAACGCTATCAAAAAGCGTCCTGTCAGTGTTGATGATATGAAAAACCTTGTTGACGATATAGAGAACACCTTTGCAAACAAAATGCAGACCGAGACCACTACAAGCGAGATAGGCGATATGGTGCTTATGGGACTGAAAAAGCTTGACCACGTTGCATATGTGCGTTTTGCTTCCGTTTACAAGGACTTCTCTGACGTTGATTCGTTCATTCAGATAATCACTGAGCTTTCTGACAAGAAGAAATAAATAAGAGCGTTCCGATAATTTTCGGGACGCTTTTTTGCACCAAAAAAGCGGACAGCCAAAGCCGTCCGCCATATTTTTTATATTGTATTAAAGCTGTGTATCAACAAAAATTGTATAGATAGCCTTCATTGCAGATTCAAAATCAGCCTCATTCACACCGATGATGATGTTAAGCTCGCTAGAGCCCTGATCTATCATCTTTACGTTTACATGAGCGTGTGCAAGGGCTGAGAATATTCTGCCTGCTGTACCTCTGTTTGACTTCATTGCACGTCCCACAACTGCAATAAGCGCAAGGTCTGTTTCAATATCAATTGTATCAGGGTGACAGTTTCTGTGCAGACCTGACATTATCTCCTGCTCCTTTGGAGCAAACTCTGCCTGATGAACAACGACAGACATTGTGTCGATGCCTGATGGCATATGCTCAAAGCAGATACCATTCTTCTCGAAAACTTCAAGAACTCTTCTGCCGAAACCAAGCTCTGCGTTCATCATATCCTTTTCGATATTAACTACAGTAAAGCCCTTCTTTCCTGCTATACCTGTGATAGTAAATGCAGGCTTCTGAGATGTGGACTCAACGATCATCGTACCCATATCCTCAGGCTTGTTTGTGTTCTTGATGTTTATTGGGATACCTGCTTTTCTTACAGGGAAAATAGCGTCCTCATGAAGTACGCCTGCACCCATGTAAGAAAGCTCTCTCAGTTCCTTATATGTTATGGTAGTGATAGGCTGTGGGTTGTCGATAATTCTAGGGTCGCATACCAGGAATCCTGATACGTCTGTCCAGTTCTCATAAAGATCAGCGTTTACTGCTGCGGCAACGATAGAGCCTGTTACGTCAGAACCGCCTCTTGAAAATGTCTTGATAGTATCGTTTGGCATTGAGCCGTAGAAACCAGGTATTACCGCATTGTCAAGTGTAGCAAGTCTTTGAGGAAGCACCTCGTTTGTTCTTGCAGAATCGAACTGACCCTGATCGTTAAAATAGATAACATCGGCAGCGTCAACAAAGTTATATCCAAGATAGTTAGCAAGAACGATACCGTTAAGATACTCGCCACGGGAAGCCGCATAGTCACGTCCTGCCTTGCCGATAAAGCAAGCCTTGATAGTTTCAAACTCCTTTTCAAGAGAAAGGTCAAGACCCAGATCATTAATTATGCCGTAATATCTTTCCTTGATAGCGTCGAACTCGCTGCTGAAATCCTTGCCCTTTGCAGCAAGATCATAGCAGCCGTAAAGCATATCAGTTACCTTTGTATCGTTTGAAAATCTTTTACCAGGAGCAGACGGCACAACAAATCTTCTTGAGCTTTCCGCTGTGATTATCTCCTTTACCTTTTTGAACTGCTCAGCACTTGCAAGAGAGCTTCCGCCGAATTTTACAACCTTTGTCATTTCACAAACCCCTTATAAACTATAGAATTATTCCTGTCTGCGTACTTTTCCCACGCTGACGTTACAATAAATAGTATACCGAATTTGCGTGATTAAGTCAATGTATAAATGGACTAATTTTTATAGTTTTTTCGATGTATGTTTGTGAAATACGCTTGTATTTGTATGACGGACAACTCATACTTATCTGTCTGCCTATTATCTGTAATGTTCGTCTATCCACTTATCATGTTTTCGTGAAAGAAAGCCCCAGCGTTCTTCAACACAAAATGCAGCAGATAAAACAAGCGGCAAAGAAAGCAGCACAGCCGCAATAATAAGAATAGCCATATTACTTACGTTCACAAGAACGCCTCCCGTCTCGGTTTTGTTATGACTATATTATAGCGTTTCTCACTTAAACAGACCTTAATGCAAAGTGAAAACTATGTGAAAAAAAGCCCCGACCGAAGTCAGGGCGGATATCATATCAAACAACGCTTTCAATTACGATATGACAGTTCTGAAGTATTTCAGGGTCAAGCTGAATGAGTGATATCATCCTTCTTGCAGGTCCGATAGGACGATTTGTGCCTGTTTCCCAAGCTTCCACTGTTTTAGTAGAAACACCTATCACCGCTGCAAACATAGCTTGTGTAAAACCTAATCTTTTTCTGATAGCTTTTATTTCTTCTGCTGATATATCGGGCAAAGGCTCTATCGTTAAGGTAGTTTTTGGGGCAGGAAGTTTGCCTTTTTCATATTCAACAGCTTCATTCAAACCCGTCATGATACTTTCAAAAACATTCATTTTAAAGCCTCCTTATTTGATCTTATCTGCTTTTCAAGCTGTTCTATCACAGCTTTGATCGCATTTCGTTCTGATTTACTAAGATTATCTTTTTCATTTTTAGTATATGCAGTTATCAGGTATATAGTTTCATAAACCACAAAATCTACATACACAACACGAACGCTTCCGCTTTTACCTCTGTTTTCCAGTGCAAATCTGACTTTTCTAAGACCGCCTGTTCCCTGCATAACAGGATTATCCTGTGAAGTAAAAAGCAACTCCGCCTGCAATCGTTTCAAGTCACTGTCAGTTAAACCTATCTGCCCCCAGCGTTTCTCAAACTCAGGGAGCATTATAAATTCTCTCGTCAACACCATCACCCATATATATTATACCCTATTTAATAGGGTTTGTCAAGACATATAAAAAGCCCCGACCGAAGTCAGGGCTTTTTTCATCAGACTGCTTAAACCGTCACAGCCTGAGTATTGTTCTTTTTAAGCACCTCAATAAAATCTTTTTCAGGAACAGGCTTTGAGAAGTAGTATCCCTGAATGAAATCACAGCCCATGCCAAGAAGCGTGTCGAGTTGGTGCTTGTCCTCGATACCCTCGGCGACTATCTGCATATTGAGCTTCTTTATCATCGCCACTGTACTCTCAATGGCGATATGCGCCTTTTCGCTCTTGAAACATTCCCAGACTATTTCCTTTTCAAGCTTGATAAATCTGAAAGGCAGGCTGAGAAGATATGTCATATTTGAATATCCCGTACCATAATCGTCAAGTGCAAACTTCACACCATAGTCGGAAAGGGTCTTGATGTTTTTCTCCATAATGTGCGGAGTATACACCGCCGCAGTTTCCGTTACTTCAAGACAAATAGATGACGGGTCTACCTTGTATCTGTCCATAACGCTGAGAAGCTGCTCTACAAGGTCCGACTGCATACACTGGACTACCGACAGGTTTACCTGCACATATTCGATACCAAGTGAAGTTCCCATGCCTTTCTTTATAAAGCGGCAGGCTTCCTCGAAAACATATTTGCCTATTTTAAGTATCTTGCCGTTTTCCTCAGCTATAGGAATAAATTCCTGCGGAGAGATAAATCCAAGCTTTTCATCCTTAAGCCTAACAAGGGCTTCACAGGAAACTATCTTATTTCTTGAACTTGAATATATCGGCTGATAGTATACCTCAAAACCACGATTATCCAGAGCCTTGTCTATAGCATTCTCTACCTCGCTTCGACGTTTGCTGTCATAAAAGTTTATGTCAGTTGCATGAAGAAGTCTTTCAGTTTCAGGTTCACGATGCTTGAACTGCTCGATAAAGTCCACCAGCATATCTGCATTGTCAACGTCCTCAGGGCAGTCGATACGCATAAAGCAGGCTGTTATCAAAGTATCCACAGTACCTATATTCCAGTTTTCAGACAGCTTTTTCCTTATCGCACGATACGTTTCCCCCACCTTTTCAGAATCCTTCGGGAACATAAGAGCAAAGCATTCGTCCTCCAAATAAAATCCATCGCCCAGATTAACAAAGTTATAAAGATAGTCGGAAAAGCTTCTTAACAGAGAGTTGGAAAAACGTCCGCCAAAGGTTTTCATAAACATTTTGAAATCCGGTATCCTTATGAGCAATAATGTAAAATCAGAAGCTGAGGCATATTTTATGGAACACCTATTGACAAAGCTGCTCCAGTTGAGCATTTTTGTTCCTTGGTCTATCATATCGTCCTGACTTTGCAAAGTGAACATTATTAGAAGCATACATACAGATGCCGCAAAGCACTCCACAAGAAGGTGTTTATTGATCATCTGAACAATTACCGCCACTACCGTCATTGAGATAAAGGCTGTTATAGAAGT
Source organism: Ruminococcus sp. RTP21359st1_H3_RTP21359_211015 (assembly GCF_040909065.1). NCBI lineage: Bacteria > Bacillati > Bacillota > Clostridia > Eubacteriales > Oscillospiraceae > Ruminococcus > Ruminococcus sp. RTP21359st1_H3_RTP21359_211015. Next base: position 29,278 of record NZ_JBDGDD010000019.1, on the reverse strand, counting down.
GACCACTTGTCTTGAGAGCATACTTCTATTACCCATTGCGTAAACGATGCCAAATATAAGATAATAGATCGCCACAATGTATGTAAATGGCTGAAGAGTGCCACGATGATAACCACCTTGACTATCCACATAGATGATAAAATGTGTTGCAGGCGTCGTGATCACAAGCAAAAGATCAACGATCATCGGTGTATATAAAAAGCTTTTGAAAAGAGCCGACATCTCTTTAAAGCCGTCCGTCAGGAAAAGTATATAGATCACAAATAGAAACGGAATAAGATTATGTGTAAAATAATAAGCCGTATGGAAGAAGGTTTTAAGCCCTATACCCCATTCGCCGGTAGACAACACGCTTAAAATATCCAAAACAGTTGACAAAGCCGAGTCGCCCACGAGAATGCCAAAGACCTTATTCTTGCTGCACGGAATACGCTTTTTGAAATAGAATACAACTCCTGTGATAGCATATATCACAAGGGCGCATATATCATAATGGATAATATAACCCACAACGCAGACCTCCCCGTATTGTTATGATAATATTTTAACATAACTCTGTTATGGCTTCAACCGATTTAACAAAAAGTTATAATATTTTTGGTTGTGTGCATAACTTACATATAAATAAAAGCCCGAATTTATGGTTTTTGTCAATTATTATCTATTCGTTGTAATGTTCATTTATTCATGGTAATGTCCATTCTTGCGGTTTACTGATAAGATATCATAAACATTTTAACATTATCCTAAAGCTTCACCCCAAAATGAAAAGTTAGAAAAACGATGATAATTTAACTTACGGCAAAAGATTATACATAGTTTTAAATAATTTTTAAATTTGTCGGTTTGACTTGACTAATAAACAATATAGAGTTATACTGAAATCACGGTAAAGATCCTGTCAAAGGACTTGTTATATGCTCGTATTTTGGCAGAGTTTCTGTATATGCCGAAATAATTAGTTCTTACTAATATCTAAAAACAAAACAGGAGGTAATATTATGTTAAAATGTTTTAAAGACGAGAAATTCTGGTGTGCAGTAGGCGGAGCAGCCGCAGTCATTCTTGGCAAGAAAGTCGTAAAGGCTAAGAAAACAAGAGAGCTTGCCGTTACAGGTCTGGCAAAGGGAATGAAGCTCAAGAGCGACGCTCAGTCAGCACTGAGAAGCATGAAGGACGAAGCATCTGACATCTGCTATGACGCTAAGGTCGAGGCAGGAATAGATGACGAGGAAGAAGTAACTGAATAATGAAAGCTCAGATCGTTTATGACAAGCCCCGCCGCATACGTTTCCGCTGTGGTAGCAACGCTTTCACAAAAGAACTTGAACGGTCGATACATAAGCTTGTTATGTCAAACCCGTGGGCGATCGCCTGCGAGGCTCACTATGAGAACGGCGGAATACTTATACGCTATAAAGAGGGTCACAGAGCCGAAGCTGTCGAACTTGTAAGAAAGCTCAGAGGAAGCGACCTAGCACCTGTCAGCGACAATCAGTATGACACCGAGGAGATAGACAGAACATTCAAATCTGACCTTGCAAAGCTTGTGATGCAAAGATATATAAGAAAAGCTATTCTGCCTGCACCTATAGGCGCAGCACTTATCGTGTACAGCGGACTTAAATACATAGCAAAGGGCGTAAGCGCACTGTTTGACGGCAAGCTTACAGTTGAAGTGCTTGACGGAGCGTCAATAAGCGCTTGTCTTATCCAGAAAAATTACAATACGGCTGGCACTGTCATGTTCCTGCTTTCTGTATCAGGCTTGCTGGAGGATTACACAAGAGCGAGAACAAGAGCCGCTCTTACTGACAGCTTGGCGATAAAGGCAGATCAGGTATGGCTGGCAGGCAAGGACGCTGATACTCTTATACCAATGTCACAGCTTCAGGTGGACGATTGCATAAGAGTTCGCACAGGAAGCGTTATTCCTGTTGACGGTCAGATAACCGAGGGCGAAGCTTACATAAATGAAGCTTCCATGACAGGCGAGCCTCTTGCGGTCATGAAGAGCGCAGGAGCAAGCGTATTTGCGGGAACAGTTGTCGAGGAAGGCTCAGTTGTGATAAAAGTTCGCAAGCTTTCTTCCGACACAAAGATAAGCAAGATAATCGAGCTTATCGACAATTCAGAAAACCTTAAAGCAGGGGTGCAGAGCAAAGCGGAGCGTCTTGCGGACTCTATCGTGCCGTACAGCTTCCTTGCCTTTGGTCTTACACTGCTGTTTACTAGAAATGTCACAAAAGCAGTTTCCGTTCTTATGGTGGACTATTCCTGCGCTATCAAGCTTTCAACACCTATAGCCGTTATATCCGCTATTAAAGAAGCCGCTGATGATGACGTTACGGTAAAGGGCGGAAAATATCTTGAAGAATACGCACTTGCCGATTCTATCGTTTTTGACAAGACCGGCACTCTTACAAACGCTGAGCCTGTGCTTGAAAAGGTAATAGCCCTCGGGGATTACTCCGAGGCGGAAACGCTGAAAATTGCGGCTTGCCTTGAAGAGCACTTCCCTCACAGCGTAGCGAGAGCTATAGTAAAGGGTGCGGCCGATAGAGATATCGACCATGCCGAGGAACACGCTGAGGTGCAGTATATAGTTGCCCACGGAATTTCAACAACGCTTCACGGCAAACGTGCTATCATAGGAAGCAGGCATTTTGTCTGCGAGGACGAGGGCATAGAGATAACAGACGAACAGCAGGCTGAGATCGACGAAAAGTCGGGAGCATGCTCGGTAGTTTATCTTGCTGTAGGCGACAAGCTCACAGGTGCGCTCTGCATAAGCGACCCGCCCAGACCTGAAGCTGAGGAAGCTGTTAAACAGCTCAAAGAAGCAGGCATAACAAATATCATTATGCTCACAGGCGACAGCGCAAAGGCTGCCGAGATAACTGCACGGAAGCTTGGCATATCAGATTTCAGGGCGCAGGTTCTTCCTGAGGACAAGCACAGATATGTTCAACAGCTCAAAGAGCAAGGACACAGAGTAATAATGGTAGGCGACGGAATAAACGACGCTCCAGCCCTTGCGGCGGCGAACGTTTCTGTTGCAATGAGCGATGCTTCCGATATCGCAAAGGAAACTGCCGATATAACAGTTCGTGGTGCAGACCTTACACAGCTTGCGTCTATAAGACAGCTTAGCGAGAAGCTAATGCACCGAATAAACAGTAACTACAGATTTATACTGCTGTTCAATTCAGTGCTTCTGCTGTCAGGAGCTTTCGGGCTTTTACAGCCGTCAGCCTCAGCGCTTCTGCACAACGCTTCAACAATGGCGATCTGTGCAAAGAGCATGACTCCTTTAGAGGATAAAAAGCGCAAAAAGAAAAACAAGTAAACAAAATATAAAGAGCGAATGATCGTAACGTCATTCGCTCTTTTTTGCATCTTAATAAATGTAACGCTTTTTTCTTAAATTACCTAGCAGGTGTACAGTAGCAAATAGAATAAACTGTGATATCACCGTTTTTGGCCGCAGCATGAAGCTGATCCAGCTTATCAAAACCTGCACCAAGCTCCTTTACACAGTCTGCATATGTGAACTTAGCATAGTAATGATCATTCGCTCTGCCTGTTTCGCTAGGCTGAACTCTTGCCCAGCCTGCTCCTCCTGACCAGCTCTGGAGAATAAGCTCAAGCTCGTTCTCTGCGCCCGAATACTCAACATAGAAATAGCCGTTTGCAGAAAGAGACGAAACATCAAAACTGCCATAATTTTTTGAAGTCAAAACTGAAACTGCCTGACCCCATGAGCCACATGATTTTGCACCCCAGAAAATAGATACATATGGATCCTGCTCCGGCTTATCAGGGTCAACAGGATCTACCGGATCAACCGGCTCTGTTGACTTTCCGACAATATACTTAACACTAAGAACTTCGATATCTCCGTTAGCCGCACCAACATGGAAGCGGTCTACTTTAGAGAAATCTGTTGTTCCGAACGCCGCCGCAACATCGTCGTAGCTATACTTTGCGTATACAATACCATCCTTTTCTGTTACCTCAGCTGGTGAAACTCTCGCCCAGTCTGCACCGCCTGACCAACTCTGGAGAATGACCTCCGCCTTGTCTGTGCCGCCCTTGAACTGAACTTCAAAATATCCGTCTTTTTCGATAACTGAGCTGTCAAAGCTGCCGCCCTCCTTAGTTGTGGAAAGTGTGATAGCCTGACCCCAGCCTGATGTCTTTGCCGAGCCTGTGAAGATAACAGTTTCTATTTTGTCACTTACCTCTCCAGTTGCAGGGATAACCTCTGTCTTTATCACCTTGCCGCAAGTTGTACACTCAGTGTGCTTTGAGCCATTTTCTGTCGCAGTAGCCGCCTTGTCGATTATCCATGTGCTTTCGCTGTGACCTGTCGCAGGGATAGTTTCAGTGTACTTTTCACCGCATGAGCAAGTGTATACCTTTTCGCCGTCAGCTTCGCAAGTTGCAGCCTTTGTTGATGTGAGGGTATAGCTGTGCCTGTGACCGATAGGATCGGTGTAATCGTCCTTCTTTGTCTCGCCGCAGGAAGCGCAGGTGTGGATAGTGTAGCCCTTTTCGTTCTCTGTAGGAGCAACTGTCTCGCCCTTTACCCAGCTGTGACCCTTTGCAGGGATAATTTCAGTGTACCTGTCTCCGCAAGTACAAATATAAATTCTCTCGCCCTCTGTTGTGCAAGTAGCTTCCTTTGTTACCTTTGCGGTGTAGCTGTGGGTGTGTGATGACTTAACATTCTTGACAGTGAGTGCAAATGCATCTGTGTTTCCGTCTGAGAATGTGTATGTAAGTGTGTAATTACCATTTGCAAGCGTCTTGAGCCAGCTTTCGTTGAGCATTATCTGACTTCCGCTTGTAGAATAATCTAAGCCGCCTGTAAGCTTCTTGCCGTTTACTATGATAGACTCTACGCTCTTTCCATAAAGCACAAGGTCTGTTCTCACACCGCTTGGAGCATCAGCGTCAAATATGCCTGACTTTGTGGAAAGGTGTGGCTTCTCGATCTGTCCGTCCTCGTAGAAAACAACATTGTCTATGTAAACTGTACCTGTCTTTTGAGCAGAATCTCCGCCCATATAGAACGAGAACTGGTTAAGCTTTGATGTATCAAGATTTCCGCCCGACTGCCAGCTTGGTGCTTTAAAGTCAGCGAATGATATCTTGATAGTTTTTCCGCCTGCGAAATCAAGTGCTATCTGCGCTTCAAAATAATTGTCGTTTGCATCTCTAAGCTGAACAGTAAGGCTGTTGCCCGTGCCGTCCCCCTCTACCCAAAGCTCAACGCCTGCAAATGATGAAGCATTTCTTACTGCAATAGGGTGGTTTACTCCGCAGTAGCCGTTTGGTGATCCGATATCATATCCGAAAGCAAGCGCCTTTGAACCGTTCTTTGCAGCAAGAGAAAGTGAAACTTCATTGCCGCCTGTGTTTCTTGAATAAGACGACCAAAGTGCCTTATCATTTGAATAGCTCTCAAATGTGTCAAGCTCATCAAAGCCTGTGGTGTCGAAAACATTTATTGTAAGCTCCCTATCCTCGCCCTCATAGAAATCGAACTTAAGCGTCACAATGCCTGCTGAAAGCGTCTTGAGATATGCACTTTTAATGGTCACAGTGTCGCCCGAAGTTGTGTAATCTGTACCCTCTGCGAGTGCTTTTCCATCAGCAACAATGCCTCTGAACTCGCTTGTCTTGCGATCCATGGTGATATCAACATCACTGCACTTCTTAGGGTTTACGTCAACAGAGATTATCTCAGGTGAGATAATAGGCTTAGGGATAGAGCTGTCGCTCACCGTCAGATTGAACTTAGGCTGATTGCCGCCTGTTGTGAGTATCCTGCACGAATACTTTGCAAGCTCCTGCCTTTTAAGATAAGAAGCCTTGATAGTAACAGCGTTGCCCCTTATGGTGTAATCGTCTGACGAGAGTTTCTTTCCGCCGACCTCAACACCGCTTATGCTGCCCTCTTTCATAGAAACATTCACCACAACGTTATCTGACTTGCTTCTGTCAAAACTGTATGTAGACTTGTCAGTGGTGTTTATAATGTTCTTCTTTTCCATTTTTGCAGCAGCGTTCATCATAAGAGTTCTTGTGCTGTCCGTCTTTTCGATACCCTCAGGGCCGTAAACGGTGTAGCCGTCGTAGTCCTGATAAAGAGTGCCGTCATCAAGATAGGAAGCTATCATCCAGTAGTTGAAGCCCTGATATTCGACACCCTCATAGTAGTCCCCTGTTACAATATCCAGCCAATCGGAATAAGCGGCGTCACGCTTTGTTTTGTCTGTAAGACCGAATTCCTCAAAGATAATAGGCTTGTCAGCGGAAGATGTGGTCTGGGCATGGCGCTTTATCCACTCGAGGTCATCATCGCCAAGGTCAAAGCCCCACTGATCAACGTACATATGCGGTGTGCCAAAGTCTACAGTATCGATAGTCATAAGCTTGTCAAAGTCAACACCGTAGTAGCCTGAATATGCGGAAGACGGAAGATCTTGCCTTGCAGCTTCCTGATAGCCAAGATTATAAAAGCCCTCGTCGCCAACAGATACCATGTGATAAGGGTCGATAGACTTTACATATGCTGACATTTCCTTTGCCCAGTTATAAAGAATATCGTCCTTGCAGAACTCGTCAACAGTACATCTCGGCTCGTTTGAAAGCTCCCAAGAAAAAACAGCTTCAGAATCCATAAGCTTCTCGCCTGTGTAGTAGTTGGTGTGATTTAACAAAGTCTTGATATAATCCTTATACCAACCCTTGATAGTTTCATTAGTGTAAAAATCGCAGGTGTCCTTTTCGTCCACTTTGCTATTACCAACGCTCTTGCCCTGTGACATCTGATACCACTTTACATACTGACCCATTCCGCCGAACGCTTCCCAATAGTTCGTGAAAGTGATAACAAGCTTCATATCATGTTCTTCAGCCTGCTTGATAATATAATCAAGATGTCTCAGGCCGTCCTCACCCTCGTTCACAACAGGCTTGCCAGCCTTATCGTCCCAATACTGGAAGTAAACTCCGTCCTTTTCGCCCGTTCCGTCATTGTTGCCCTCAAAAGTCTCATGACCAGACTGCGAGTCGATCTCGCCTGTTTTCTTACCAACGTCAAGATTTCCCCAAATTCTTATTACTTTAAGCCCCATTTTTGAAGCGTCATCGAAAACATTCTTTACCTCACTCTTTGACTTATAGGTGAGATAATAGCAGTTCGTGCCGCCGTAATAGTAAGGGCTTCCGTCACACATAAACTTTGAGCCGTCAGCATAAACAAATCCCTCTGGGTGTGTCGCCGCATACTCCGCATATGCGCTGATATCTGCGAAAGGCACAATGCTAACAGCCATTGCTGCAGCCGCCAGAGCCGCAGAAAATCTTCTCATTACTCCTGTCATAACCATACTCCTTTTTCATTACTTTAGCTAATTTTTGATTAATTTAGCTTGTCGAATTATTGCATTTTTACTTTATCACAAACTTAATTTAATGTCAATCTCTTAAAACGATTAAGCAAGCAAGTTTTTAAAAATCAATGTTTTTGACAAATAAAGAAGTATAAACTTAGTGAATTGTGCTATAAGTAATCATCATTTTATATTATTTTTGTCTTTCATTGCCAAAGAAAACAATAGTTAAAAAACGTTTACACTTCATATTAACATCAAACGTTTAAGATAAACAAATTAACAAATGCAATTTACACACAAAACAAAGCCGGGCATATCACTTCAAAATGATATGCCCGGCTATACAAAAAAGATATTCAATACACTTACCATACATAAAGATGATCCCTATGTAAACATAAAAAAACACCTATCCAAGTGCCACATCAAGTATCATCATAAGCACAAAACCTAGCGCAAAAACTATAGTTCCAATATTGGAGTGTGGCTTTTCCGACATTTCAGGTATAAGCTCCTCCACCACGACATAAATCATAGCACCTGCCGCAAAGCTTAGAAGATACGGCAAAACAGGGATTATAAACTGTGCCAAAAGTATCGTCAGCACAGCCCCAACAGGCTCGACAACTCCCGATAAAACGCCGTAAACAAACGCTTTTCCCTTTCCCATACCCTCCGAACGCAGTGGCATGGATATTATCGCACCCTCTGGAAAGTTCTGTATTGCGATACCGAGGGATAATGCCAACGCACCAGCGGCGCTTATAGCATTATGGTCAGCCGCCCAGCCTGCATATACAACGCCAACAGCCATTCCTTCGGGGATATTGTGAAGCGTCACCGCAAGCACAAGCATCGTTGTGCGCTGAAAACTGCTTTTTGCACCCTCCGGTTCGGTGGCATTCATGTGAAGATGCGGTATCACCCTGTCAAGAAAAAGCAGAAAAAACACTCCAAGCATAAATCCCACCGCCGCAGGAACAAACCTCAGTCTACCCATTCTCGCTGATTGCTCCATAGAGGGTATTAGCAAGCTCCACACGCCTGCCGCCACCATTACTCCTGCCGCAAAGCCTGTCAAGGCTCGCTGGACAAGATAATGCAGATTTTTCTTCATGAAAAGCACACACGCCGCACCAAGAGATGTACCCAAAAACGGTATCAGAATGCCTTTAAAAATAGTCATGCTCATTGTTCTTCACTGATATGCTTCTTCAATGCCGCAAAGCTCTCGTCAGACAAAACGTGTTCTATCTTGCAGGCGTCATGTTCAGATGTTTTTCTGTCAACACCAAGACTTACAAGCCACTCTGTCAATACAAGGTGCTTTTCGTAGATCTTTTCCGCAACATATCTGCCGGCATCAGTTAGAGTGATAAAACCGTTTTCGTCCATTGTGATGAACTTTCCCTCACGAAGTATCTTCATAGCGTTTGATACACTGGGTTTTGTAACATTCAGTTCCCTTGCAACATCAATGCTCCTCACCTCGCCGTTTTGCTTGTTCCATAAAACGAGTATCGTCTCCAGATAGTCCTCCCCAGATGTGTGAATGTTTCCCATTTGTATGCCCCTTTCTTTGTTAGCTATAGCTAACTTGCATCTATAAAATTACTGCACGCCACGAAGCTAAGCCTATCAAAACAAAATGCCTTTTCACAAAAAGCTTTTTGCAAACTTAGCCGCACCCTTCTCGTGCAGTATCAAAAGTATAGAATATCGGTTAATGTATACTAACTGATATTTATTATATCACAGAAAATATGTTTTGTCAAGCAAACAAAAAAGCCGTGACAGACCTTTTCATCTGCCACGACTTTGTGCATAGCTATTTACTTGAATCTTGCAAAAAATCCTTTTTTCTCATAAGGCTCTCTTTCAGCGGAAATAAAAGTGTAACCTGTTTTCTCAACTGCTTCTTTAAGCTTTTCATCAGGGATATCCTCATCAACTATAGCCACAGTTTCGCCCTTTGCATGGGAAGAGCTTACCTTTTTCACCTTGAAATTCTGCCTGAAAGTGTCATTCATATGCGATTCACACATTCCGCACATCATTCCGTCTATTTTTACTGTTATCTTTTCCATTTCTGACCCTCCAATGCTTAATAGGTTAGAATTTGCTAACCATGCTTATTGTAACACAGCCTATAGCTTTTTTCAAGTCAATAATGTAAATTTTAATCTGCCGTTTGTCTGTTGTTCTCCGCAAGAAGAAAATTCTTCACTTCCCAAAGCTTCTGAGAAAGGTCAACATAATAAGTGTGCGGATTTTCAAATCTTGTAATCTCGTCCCAAAGAGTGTCTATCTCAGATGCCGCATACTTTACGATATCCTCATATGCAGGCTTCTTGTATACGCACTTGCCGTCCTTGAATATCTGCTGTTGAATAGGCTTTGCCTCAAAGTTTTTGACGACCTTTTTCTTCCATGTAAACTGTGGGTCAAAAAGCGTAAGAGGTCTGCTTTCATCTATCACCTCGTCATGAACACACAGCAGGTCAGCCACAGCCTTGTGGTTATTCTTATCATAAATTCTGTAAAGCTTTTTGAAGTGCGGAGTGGTTATCTTCGCCACGTTTTCAGAAATCTTTATCTTAGGCTGAATATTGCCATCATCGTCCTCCACAGCCGCAAGCTTGTAAACTCCTCCGAAAACAGGCTCGCTCTTTGCGGTGATAAGTCTTTCGCCCACTCCGAACATATCCACCTTTGCGCCCTGATATATCATATCTCTTATAAGATACTCGTCAAGGGCGTTTGAGGCACATATTTTGCAATCAGGATAGCCTGCCTCGTCAAGCATTTTTCTTGCTTTCTTGGAAAGATAAGTTATATCTCCCGAGTCTATCCTTATTCCCACAGGTCGGCAGCCCATAGGCTTCAGCACCTCGTCAAAAGCCTTTATTGCGTTAGGCACACCGCTTTTCAGCACATTATAAGTGTCCACAAGCAGAACAGTGCCATTAGGATAGCACTTACAGTAAGTCTTGAAAGCTTCAAGCTCGCTGTCAAACATCTGCACCCATGAATGTGCCATTGTGCCTGTTGCATTAAAGCCGAAAAGCTGGTCAGTGATAGTGCAGGCTGTGCCTGAGCAACCGCCTATGCCTGCGGCTCTTGCACCGAGTATGGCAGCGTCTGCACCATGAGCACGTCTTGAACCAAACTCAGATACCGCCCTGCCCTGAGCCGCCCTTACAATACGGTTAGCCTTTGTTGCAATAAGTGTCTGATGATTTATGCAAAGCAGAAGATAAGTTTCCACAAGCTGCGCCTGCACCGCAGGTGCTCTCACCGTTATGATAGGCTCGTTTGGGAACACAACAGTACCCTCCGGAACAGCAAATATATCTCCTGTGAAGCGGAAATCCTTAAGATATTCAAGAAAGCCCTCGTCAAAAATGCCCTTTGAGCGCAGGAACTCTATGTCCTCTTCGTCAAAATGCAGATTTTCGATATAGTTTATAACCTGCTCAAGACCGCAGGCAATGGCAAATCCGCCACCGTCAGGTATCTGTCTGAAAAACAGATCAAAATAAGATATCTTTTCCTGCATACCGCTTACAAAGTAGCCGTTTCCCATTGTCAGCTCATAAAAATCGCACAGCATAGTGTAATTGAATTTGTCCATTTTGCTCTCTCCTTTTCAGCTTATAACAAGAGGGACCAATGTCCCTCCTTGCTGTTTTACAATATTATATCACGCCACAGGTGCAAAAACCTGAACTAAAGCGCAAACTTTTCTGAATATTCAGCCAACAGCTTCTCGTAATAGTCAGGACCGTTTCTGTGAAGCTTATCAAGATATTCATGCTTTTTAAGGCTGTTGTATTTCTCTTGGTTTGCGATAAGATAGACCGCAATATTTGAGCAGTGGTCTGATATTCTCTCAACATTTGTGAGTATATCAAGGAAGTTCACACCCACCTCGATGTTGCAAAGACCATTCTTAGACCTGTCGATATGAACAGCCTTAAGCTCCTCAACAAGTCTGTCTACTACTTCTTCAAGTGGCTCGACCTCCTTGAGAACGTTCATATCCCCTGTCTTTGTGGCTTCGATAGCAAGCCCGATTATCTCCTGAATGGCGTTGCACACAACGTCAAGCTCGTGCTTCGCCTGCTCAGAAAAACCGATCTCCTTTTCATAAAGAACATCCGCAGTTTCATAGATGTTTATAGTATAGTCGCCTATTCTCTCATACTCCGAGATAAGGTGGAAAAGCGCAGTAACAGTTCTCGACTCATCCTCGTTCAGACCGCAGTCGTTGAGCTTTATAAGATATGAACCTACTCTGTCCTCCAGCCTGTCGATAAGCTCTTCACGCTCTTTTATCTTGTCGATAGACTTAAGGTCATACTTGTCATAAAGCTCTCTTACCGATATGAAATTCTTCTGTGCCAGCACACCCATTTGAACAACTGCCTCTGTAGCCTGTGCGATAGCAACGTTTGGAGTAACAAGAAATCTGTCGTCAAGAAGATCCTCCTTAGTGAAAGTATCATCGTCCTCAGCGTTCTTCTTATCTCTAATAGTCCATTCGGCAAGCTTTTCAAGCACTGTATAGAACGGCAGAAAGATTATAGTTACCACAACATTGAAGATGGTATGGAAGTTTGCGATGCTTCCCGTTGTAAAGCTCTTATTCCAGAACGGAAGTCCTATTGTATACTGAATGATATAAACGCCGATAAGAAAGATTATAGTACCGATAAGATTGAAATAGAAGTGTATCATAGCGGCTCTCTTAGCGTTCTTTGAAGCACCTATACTTGAAATAAGAGGTGTAGCACAAGTACCGATGTTAGTACCCATTATGATAGGAAATGCAGAAGCGAATGTGATAGCGCCTGACACTGAAAGCGCCTGCAAAATGCCTATAGAAGCGGCTGATGACTGTATGATAGCCGTGAATATCGCACCCACCAATACGCCCAGAACAGGGTTTTTAAGCACTGCAAAAAGCTGCTCGAACTGTGGAAGCTCTGCCAGCGGAGCGATCTTCTCCTGCATAAGTATCATTCCGGTAAAGAGGATACCTATGCCCATCATTATCTCGCCCACGTTCTTTGTCTTGTTCTTCTTTCCCACCATTATGATGATAAGACCGATAACGATAAGTATAGACGAGAAATTTGACGGCTTGCAAAGCTGTAATATAGCAGGGCCGCTGCTGTCGCCCTCGAGGTTTGTGAGCCTTAATATCTGCGTTGTCATGGTCGTTCCGATATTCGCACCCATGATTATTCCAACTGCGCCCTTAAGCTTCAAAAGGCCTGCGTTTACAAGTCCCACCACGATAACAGTAGTTGCAGACGATGATTGCACCGCTGCTGTTACCAATGCACCGAAAAGTATTCCTGAGAACACGTTTCCCGTCATTTTCGCAAGGACCTTCTCCATAAGTCCGCCCGAAGCCTTTTCAAGTCCCGAACTCAATATGGTCATTCCGTATAAAAACAGACCAAGTCCGCCCGCCATTCCGATAATGTTAAAGATACTCAAATCAATTCATTCCTTTTCTTGTTTTTTCCACTGCACAACGTCCGAGCACGCCCCTGCGCACCCCATTACTTACCTTACCTTTACGCCGATTTTACTTAATAAATAAAACAAAGCCAAAGCCTGCACGGATATCCCGCAAGGCTCTGACTTTGATAATTATTTCTTTCCTGCCACCACAAGTCTGTTCATGGCACGTCGCAGTTTCTGCTCTGCCCTTTCAAACTCTTTCTGGCTAGCATTTTCTCTGAGCTTGTTCTCTGCCGCCGCCTTTGCCTTTTCGGCTCTTGCAACGTCTATTTCATCAGCCCATTCGATAGCAGATGTCACCACTGTCACACCGTCAGCAGACACCTTTATAAGCCCTCCCGAAATAGCGGCTGTTCTGAACTCACCTTCTATTTTGATACGGAAAGGAGAAGAAACGATATTTGCCACATATGGCGCATGACCTGCAAGTATACCGATATCACCTGATACGGTCCTCACAATGATCTGCTCAGTATTTCCCTCAAAAAAAATTTTTTCAGGGGTTATTATCTTAAGATCAAAAGGCGTCATAATCTTTCTCCATAAGTTTTTTACAAATCAGCGCATGCGGCACAAAATTGCCACATACATTCACTATATACTATAATCCGACTCTTGTCAAGTATTTTTCTTTAAACGTTCTGTTACTACTGTTCACTTTCTGCGATCTGTCTGCCCTTTTCAACAGCCTCGTCGATAGTTCCCACGAACAGAAAAGCAGATTCAGGCAGATCGTCATGCTTGCCCTCGATTATCTCCTTGAAGCCTCTGATAGTCTCCTTGATAGGCACATATTTGCCCTTCATGCCTGTGAACTGCTCAGCAACGGAGAACGGCTGTGACAGAAAACGCTGTATCTTTCTTGCTCTTGATACAGTGAGCTTATCCTCGTCAGAAAGCTCGTCCATACCCATGATAGCGATGATATCCTGAAGCTCCACATACCTCTGCAAGATAGACTGTACCTGTCTTGCCACCTGATAATGCTCGTTGCCCACTATCTCAGGTGAAAGTATCCTGGAGTTTGACTCCAACGGGTCAACGGCAGGATAGATACCCAGTGAAGAAATACTTCTTGAAAGCACAGTTGTTGCGTCAAGGTGAGCAAACGTAGTTGCAGGCGCAGGGTCTGTCAAATCGTCCGCAGGCACATAAACTGCCTGAACGGAAGTGATAGAGCCTTTTGTTGTTGAAGTGATACGCTCCTGTAACTGACCCATTTCAGTTGCAAGTGTAGGCTGATAACCAACGGCTGACGGCATTCTGCCAAGGAGTGCCGACACCTCAGAACCTGCCTGAGTAAATCTGAATATGTTGTCGATAAAAAGCAACACGTCCTGATGCTCAACATCTCTGAAATACTCCGCCATTGTCAGACCTGAAAGTGCAACTCTCATTCTCGCTCCGGGCGGCTCGTTCATCTGACCATACACAAGCACAGTCTTATCGATAACTCCCGACTCTTTCATCTCATAATAAAGGTCGTTGCCCTCACGGGTACGCTCTCCAACGCCTGTGAATACCGAGATACCACCATGCTGATTGGCAACGTTATTTATAAGCTCCTGAATAAGCACCGTCTTGCCTACTCCTGCACCGCCGAAAAGACCTATCTTTCCGCCTTTCAGATATGGTGCGATAAGGTCGATGACCTTGATACCAGTTTCCAGAATCTCGTTTGAAGCAGACTGCTCTTCATATGTCGGAGGCTCTCTGTGTATCTCCCAGCGCTCCTTAGTTTCAGGGGCAGGCAGATTGTCAACAGGCTCGCCCAGAAGATTGAACATTCTCGAAAGAGTTTCCTTGCCCACCGGAACGGAAATAGCCTTGCCTGTATCAACAGCGTCGATACCTCTCACAAGTCCGTCTGTAGAGCCCATGGCGATACATCTTACTATATCGTCGCCTATATGCTGAGCCACCTCAACAACGAGCTTTTCGCCCTTGTTGTCTATCTCAATGGCATTGAGCAGGTCAGGCAAGCTGTCCTTTTCAAAGCGGACATCAACTACCGCTCCCACTATCTGGACTACCTTGCCTATGTTTTTGCTTTCCATTTATTTACCACCTTTCAAAAAGGGATATCATAGCTTGATATGTTTAAAAGCCTGCAAAATGCAGACGAACACTGTTCGCCCCTGCAAGACTTCTCAAACAATACCCACTACATTTACTTTTGAACGCCCACATTCGGGGCATAATTATTATTTCTATCTTCCGATAGTTGCCGAGCTTATCTCTGTAAGCTCCTGAGTTATCTGCGCCTGTCTTGCTCTGTTGTAAAGAAGCGACAGATTGTCTATCATTTCTCCTGCGTTGTCCGTTGCAGACTCCATTGCAGTACGTCTTGCCGCCTGCTCAGAAGCGTAAGAATCCACTATCGCAGAATAAAGCATACCGCCTATATACTGCGGTATCATGCCGTCAAAGACCTCCTCAGGGGACGGGTCATAGATAGTTGACGGATGCTTTCTTCCCCCAAGCTTGTCAAGATCCTCCACGGGAAGTATCTGCAAACTGCAAGGCTCCTGTGTCAGTACCGACACGAATGTGGTATACACAAGCTCTACCTTGTCATAATCACCATTTCTGAAGCCTGCGATAATATCTTCCACAATGTCTATAACAGTGTCAGTGTCAATGCTCTCCGCTATCTGCGGATATTTCCACACAAGGTCATAGTCACGCTTCTCAAAGAACTCAACAGCCTTTTTGCCCACAGCCATAACACGAAGCTGACCGCCTGATGACAGCACATCGTCAGCCTTTGCCTTAGCCATTTTCAGCACGTTGGAGTTAAATCCTCCTGCAAGTCCCCTGTCGCCTGCCACCACTATAAGCAGTGTGGAATTAAGAAACTTCTTCTTTGTATACACCGACTTGAAAGCTCTGTCGCAGGATATATCGCACATTGTCTTAAAAAGCGTTTCAAAGAACGGCTGAACTGCCACCGCCTTGTCTTTGGCACGTCTGAGCTTAGAAGCCGCCACAAGCTGCATGGCTTTTGTTATCTGCATGGTGCTTTCAACGCTTTTGATACGTCTTTTGACGTCTTTCATATTAGCTGTTGCCATTGCTCAGCGCTCCTTATCTGCTTTGAAGAAACTTCTGTGAATACTCCGCAAGCACGTCCTTTATTGCCTGTTCATTCTCTTTTGTAAGCTCTCCTGTTTCTCTTATTGAAGAGAAAATGTCAGGGTGAGTTTCATCTATATACACAAAAAGGTCTTTCTCAAATTCAGCGATATCTTCAACTCTGATATTTTTCAGATAGTTGTTTACCACCGCATAGATTATGACCACCTGCTTCTCAACGTCCAGTGGTGAGGTCTTGCCCTGCTTGAGCACCTCCACGATACGTTCGCCCTGTGCAAGTCTTTCCTTAGTGTCCTTGTCAAGGTCAGAGCCGAACTGCGAGAATGACTGCAACTCTCTGTACTGTGAATAAAGCAGTTTCAGCGAGCCTGAAACCTTTTTCATAGCCTTTATCTGTGCCGAACCGCCTACACGGGATACTGATATACCAGGGTTTACCGCAGGTCTGACGCCTGAGAAGAACAGCTCAGATTCAAGGAATATCTGTCCGTCAGTGATAGATATAACGTTTGTCGGGATATAAGCCGAAACATCGCCTGCCTGAGTTTCGATAATAGGCAGAGCGGTTATAGAGCCTCCGCCGTAGTCCTTGTTAAGACAGCAGGCTCTCTCCAAAAGTCTTGAATGGAGATAGAATACATCTCCCGGATAAGCCTCTCTGCCTGTTGGTCTTTGAAGCAGAAGTGACATAGTTCTGTACGCCACAGCGTGCTTTGAAAGGTCGTCATAAACGCATAGCACATCCTTGCCCTGAAGCATGAAATACTCAGCCATTGCAACGCCTGCATATGGTGCTATATACTGCAAAGGCGCCATTTCAGAAGCCGTTGCCGATACAACTATAGAATAATCCATTGACCCATGCTTAGAAAGGGTATCCACCACGTTTGCCACAGTAGACTGCTTCTGACCTATCGCAACATAGATACAGATAACGTCCTTGCCTTTCTGATTTATGATAGTGTCAAGTGCTATAGAAGTTTTACCTGTCTGTCTGTCGCCTATAATAAGTTCACGCTGACCCCTGCCTATCGGTATCATAGAGTCGATAGCCTTGATACCTGTCTGCAATGGTCTGTTTACTGATTGTCTTGTAATTATTCCGAAAGCAGGGCTTTCCACAGGTCTTGTTTCTGTTGTAAGCACAGCGCCCCTGCCGTCGATAGGTGCACCGAGAGCGTTCACGACTCTGCCAAGCAGTGCGTCTCCCACAGGCACAGAAACTATCCTGCCTGTTCTCTTTACTCCAGACCCCTCTTTTATTCCGTCCTCAGAGCCGAGAAGTACACAGCCTACAAAATCCTGCTCCAAGTTCATTGCCATGCCGTATGTTCCGTTAGAAAATTCAAGAAGTTCGCCCGACATACACTTGTCAAGTCCATGAACTCTTGAAATTCCGTCGCCAACAGTGCAGACCGTCCCCACATCGTCAAGCTCAAGCTTGCTGCGGTAGTCCTTGATCTGCTGTTTTATCAAGCCTGTTATTTCATCAGGACGTAATTTCATATTAAAATACCGTTCCTTTCCTATGCAATGACCCCGTCGATCTGAGCCTTGATATTATCAAGCTTAGTTCTGACGCTGCCGTCTATTTCTGTGTCTGAATATCTCAGCACGATACCGCCCATAAGGCTTTTGTCCACCTTTTCCACAAGCACTATCTTTGCCCCAGAAACAGCTTCCAGCTTAGCCACAAGCTTGTCCCTGAGCCTTTCAGACAGAGGCATAGCCGTCACCGCAGTGACCTCTATGATATTATTATGCTTTTCATAAAGCTCCTTGAACTTTGCGCATATCTCAGGCAGAAACCTTATCCTGCCCTTTTCGCTCACAAGGCAAAGAAAATTAAGCGTAACAGGCTGTACCCTGCCCATAAACACCTTTTCCAGTGCCGCCCTTTTCTCGTTCTCTGTTACCAGCGGTGACGCAAGCAGCTCCACATATTCCTCCTGACCCTGAGAGAAAAGTATATCCCTTATGCTCCCAAGCTCACCATAGACTTCATCAAGGCAGTTTTCTTCGCAGCACACCTCAAAAAGTGCGTTGCCGTAAATATTCCCGATACTGTCTGCCATTACATCTCACCCACATTGTCAATGAACTTCTCGATAAGACGTTCGTTGTCCTCGCCTGTCATATCCTTTTCCACAACTGCCGCCGCAGCCGAGAAAGCAATATCGGTGATCTCGTTCTTGATCTGGTTGACAGCGATCTTCTTTTCTCTTTCGATCTCTCTTGAAGCGTTATCCACAAGACCCTTTGCCTCAGTTCTCGCTTCGCTGATTATCTCGTCAGAACGCTGTTGAGCCTTTCTTGTTGCCGTCTGTATAATCTGTGCAGACTCTTCCTTTGCACCCTCTAATCTGCTTGTATACTCAGCTTCCAGCTTCTCGGCATTTTCTTTTGCCTCGTCAGCCTGCCTGTAAGTTTCCTTAACATCATTTTTCCTGTCCTCGATGACCTTGTTCACCTTGTCAAACAGAAAATGCTTGAGCACCAAAAACAGTATGAGCGTATTCAGCAAAGTCGCAATTATCGTTGTCAGATCTATTGACAGAAACTCTGTCACATCGCCTGCTGCCAATACCATTTATCCAACCTCCCCTCCGCATCCATGCAGAGCAAATCTTGTTTGAAGCTTTTTATTAAAGCTTTCCGATAAATGGGTTAGCAAAGAGCAGGATAAGTGCTACTACGAATGCGTAGATACCTGTTGACTCAGCCATAGCAACGCCTATGAACATTGTTCTTGTGCAGTCACCCTTAGCCTCAGGCTGTCTTGCGATAGCCTCGATAGTCTTTCCTACTGCGTAGCCCTCACCGATACCAGGTCCGATACCTGCGATCATTGCAAGTCCTGCACCGATTGCTGAACAGCCAAGAAGAATAGCCTTTTCCATAATGATAAACCTCCGTTATTTACATATTTATACTTTTCCGCAAAAGCGGTAATTTACTCTGTTTCCGCAGCCGCACCAACGTTTACCATGGTGAGCATGGAGAAGATATAAGCCTGTATGCACCCTGAGAACAGGTCGAAATACACGCTGAGCACCGCAGGTATACCTACCTGAAATACACTGAACGCCCATGAGCCTGCCTCAAAAGTCAGACCCAGTGCAGATGACAGTGAGCCGAGTGCACCATAAAGCAGTCCCGTTATTACCATGCCGCCTGCAACGTTACCAAAAAGACGGAACGCCATAGACGCAGGCGTTGCCACCTCACTGATGATATTGAGAGGCAGGATAAAAGCCACAGGCTGAGCAAAGCTTTTAAGATAGCCCTTGAAACCATTCGCTTTTATCTTGTTGTATGTGATAAGCACAAATGTCATAAGTGCCCACGTTGCCGTAACATTGATGTCCGCAGTCATAGACCTCAGACCTATCATACTGATAAGAGCGCCAAACACCGCATAAATAAGCAGCGTAGCAATATAAGGGGCATACTTCATCATCTTAACGCCCATGTTCTCTTTGACCATGTTGTTGACGAAGTTCACAAGCATCTCCGCAACCACCTGACGTTTTTTCTCAGGCACTTTTTTCAAATCGTGTGTGAGCCACAAGCACAGTATCAGCACCGCAACTATAATAAGCCAGCCCATCACCACCGTTTCGGTGATCCTCAGACCGCCTATCTCAAACACTATCTTAGGGCCGTTTCCTATACCCGTCATTTATTTATCCCTTCTTTCTCTTATCTGTATGACATACAGAATTATCCTCGGATAAAACTGCGGCAGCAGTATCCCCACTGCACTCACAGTCTTCGTGAGCATAGCCCCAGCACAAAGCACAAAAAGCACCCCATACCTTGCCATATAGCACCCAAGCATTGTCCGCTTAGCCTTTTTGCCCTCAAGCTCCACAGCCTTTTCGCAGGTCACACCAAGGTAGTACATACAAAGGCACATATAGCCCCAGCCCAATGCAAAGCCCGCAAGCTGTGTGATGTCAAAGCCCCACAGCAAAGTAAATGCCCAGCATACAGCAGCCATAACACCGCCCCATAAGCATATTTTTTTCAGCAAGCCGCCAAGCTCAGAGCCTATATTTTTCACTTATTTTCTCCGATTTTCATAAAGAAATCCACCATAAATCTTTACATTTTCTTAATAGCAGAAAATATCTGCCTGATGTATTTCATTATACCACACAGCCCCACATTTTTAAAGAGCAAACCGCAAACTTAAACATTTATTTTACATGGATTTTACATTTCGTTCACAGTTAGTCAAACAATTAGTTAATTATGATTTGGCGTTAATAATTTATCGATAGTCAATCATTGACTTTTGACATTGTTTGAGTTTTGTCATACGATTTCACAATAAAAAACGGACTGCCGCAAGCCGAAATAATATCACGGCTGAGCAGTCCGCAAGCATATGTGCAGCTTATCTGATGATATCGTCAACAACGCTTTCTACAGTGCTTACAGTATCATCAATAATATCCGCACCACCGCTTACAGTGTCCTTGATACCATCGCCAACACGGCTCACAAGCGTGTCGCTGTCATCACGTCTGCTTGTGACCTCATTTTTAGAAGTTGTGGTCGTAGTAACGCCGGAAGATGTCGAACCTGAGTTATCGTCATTTCTTGAACAGCCTGCGAGCATAACACCGCAAAGGCCAAGACAAGTTAGCATAGCAAACAATTTTTTCATAATTAAGTTCCTTTCAGTATAAGATATGCCATTTTAGGCTAATGCTATTATTTCTCGGAGATGAGGATATATTCATAAAAAAAACAAAAAAGAGATGAGCCAAAAGCCCATCTCTCTGTCAGATCAAAAAAATCAATAGAACCGCGATTTCTTTTTCTTGATAACGAAAATAACAGCACCGACAATAACCACCGCAACGACCACAATAACTACAATGCCTACTACTCCGATACCCTTTGAAGATTCAGCCTCAGATGACGAAGTGCTGCTCAGTCCGTTTGACTTAGGCTGTATCTTTAAGCCCTGCACGATCTCCTGTGCCTTTGCACTTTTATTGTAGCCATCGAGATTCATTACCTGAAGATCTACACCGTTCTTCTGCAACGGAGTATCTATTACAAGATTATCAATATAAAGCACATCTGTCTTATCCATTTTCTTTATAACCGGTATCTCGAATACGAACTTTGTTGCTCCGCACTTGTCAGGTACTGGTATAAGTGCTGTCGCATACTGAGTAACATTATTGCTTGCATCTGTATTTATTTCAAGCTGAACACTATTGCTGGTCACCTTTTTGTATTCCTCAGTACAAGGAAAAGCAAACACAGAATCTCCCATAAGTTTGCCCTGAGCGTCCTGATTTATCCTGTACTTGAAAGAAACCATACAGCCGTCAAAACAAGTCATACCAAAATCCTTGGCGTCGATCTCAACGCCCATCGTTATATAAGGCGCATCTTCAGAATCAGAGCCAGGATAAACCAAATTCTTATCATCATCTCTTATAAGCGAAGCAAAAGTACAATAATCGCTTATGTCATTAGGCTGTGTTGCTGTTATCTTAAGGCTTGCACCCTGATAAGCATAGGTCTTTTCTTGGGATGCTCCCACTGATATCTTCTCACCGTCAGGAGTCACCTTGATATATCTCTCCCAATCCTTCATATCAAACGACAAGGACGGTGCTGAAGTATCTGTTGTAAGGATACTCTTGTCGGCACTATATTCAGGTATTTCAGCCTCACTGTCGGCATAAGCAGGCACAGCACAAACGCCAAGCATCATTATCGCTGATACCACGCCAAGTATTCTCTTTGATCTCATTTTAATTCTTATCCTCCCTTGATACTATTGTATGTAAACGCTTTCATAGCCGTTCACACAAGTATCGAAACGTTATAAAACACTATTAATATTTTACACCTTTTTAACAAATCTGTCAAGTGTACCATACAATTTTTCATATAATGTAACTGTTTTGTAATACAAGCTAAGCGTTTTAACCAAAATAACCACACGATTCTTATGAATAAGCTCTTATTGACAGCCATTTTTATCAAAAAAAGACCGCCTTCTCAGACGGTCCTGCGAACTTATTGAATACCAAGGAATTGGAAATACTGCTTATCCGGCATTGTTGTAACAGAAGTGGCTCTCAGATCATCAGCCTCCGAAAGTCTGTACTGCACCTTGAGGACTCCGTCCTCCTTTACCCAGCCAACATCAGGAACTGTTCCTCTTATACCCTTGTTGGAAATGGTCTTTTTGATACCTTTCTGCTTAAGAGTAAAGAATTTAAGCTCGATATCCTGATTGTATGGCACTACGCATATCTTTACAGCACCCTTGTCGCTGTCCTTTACATCATAAAGTATTATCTGATACTGGCCGTCAGGCGATATGGTATTTGATTCTGACGTTACTTCAGTGAGCTTCTTGAAGTTATCTCTGTAGAGAGCATAAACACTTGACGATGTGTCAAGATCTGAATTTAGCACAGTTTCAACAGACGTGCCTCCGAAAAGGATATTAAGCACAAAGTATGCAACTATTCCAAGAACATACAAAAGCAGATATATTGTACCCATTATAACCTTTACAGTTTCGTTCGTGCCTGCTGCAAAGAACATTATGATAGCAACAATGAACGGCGGAACTATCAATATCCAGTCGCCCATGTTGAAAAGTATCATGCAGAACACGACCGGAAGCATGAGTATGCTCAGTATCTCCGTCACAAGCTCACGTCTTGAAAAGAGCATAAGACCCATAAAAACTACGTTAATCACCACATACACTGTGAAAAACGATTTTTCTCTGCCTGCCGCAAACTCCAGATCATACAGGAACGTTGCATAAGTGAGCAGAGTTATTACAGCAAAGTAAGCGACATTGAAAACTGATACCGCTCGCTTTACCCATACGTTAGATAAAAAATCCTTCATTTTTAGTCCTCCCTAGACACTCTGTTCTTTTATTTTACACGAAATTACGCAAAAAATCAAGTGCTTTATTTCTTTATTTTTTCTTAAAACACAAATCAGACATATCAAATAGTATTTAGTTGGCTGAATGCCGTCAATTGAGTATTATCTCTTCACCGCCGCTGAGTCCCGAAAGTATCTCAACGTTGTCGTTGTCCTCGATGCCAAGCTCTACGTCCTGCTCTATCTTTACACCGTCCACAAGCAGGTTCACATAGTTGCGTCCATCAAGCCTCTTCACCGCCTTCTGCGGAACTATCACAGTATCAAGCCTTGAATACACGTCAAAGACAACCTCTATGCCGCCAAGATCCAGCATATCGTTCTCCTCATCAGGGGTGATAACATAAACATATGCCGAGAAATCTCCGCTCTCATTGTAGATTATATCCGTCACAGTGCCGCCCATCGTATTGGCACCCTGCACTATCTGCACTGCAGTGCCAAAATTGACGTTTGTGAGCGCGTTATCAAACACAGACACGCACAGAGCCTTTTGTGATTTATCGGAAGTATACCCAAGCACCTCGCCCTTATTCACCGGCATGAACGCTGTCAGCTCCTGACCTCGTCTGTCTGCAAGATCAAACTGTCCGTCACATGGAGCGTAAACCTTATAATCCTCCAAGGATGCCACAAGACTGTCATATTTGAGCTGTTCTATCTGTAAATCATACTGAGAAAGCTGTATCTCGCTGTAGTCAGCACCGTTCGCCTGCAATGTAGCGACTGTCTGCTTCGCCTGATTGAGCCTTATTTCTTCCTCTTCTATCTGTTCGTCCACATCGTCAGAATAAAGTGTGCAAAGCAGGTCACCCTTTTTCACATCACAAGGCGACTCCACATCTATAGACTTTATCTGACCGCTTGCCTTGAAGGTGACGGTTTCACTGTAAGGGTAATCATAAACACCCTCCTGATGATACTCCTGAGATATATCTCCTATCTCAGCTTTTACCGTCTTATATGTTATATCCTTAGTTTCAAGAATAGGCACAGCTATCTCGTCTTTTTTCTCCGACTTTCCGCAGGCGCAAAGTCCGAAACACATTGCCGCTGCTGAGATCAAAGCAATAAATCTTATACTTTTCATAAAAAAGCCCTCTCGGTAATATAAAACTGCGGACACACTCCGCCGCAGTGAATTATACCACATTTTCCGTCATTTTTCAAGCTTATCCCCTACATATCGTATATCTATTGTATAACTGCACAACACTGTCTGCCTATATTTATACAGGTTTACCACAGCAGTTCACCGATAATAGAGTTTGAAGCCAGAAATCCCGCAGGCGTAAGCCTTAAAATACCCTTTTCGACCACGCAAAGCCCCTGTTTCTGAAACAAAGCCGCCTTCTTGCGGATATTCTCCCCAAGCTCTTTACCACCAAGCTCCTCGGCTTTACCTATGTCAATGCCCTCCGTGAGCCTTAACCCCAGCATGACATACTCCTCTGCCTTGTCAGGGTCGTCCTCAAGCACCACCATGCTCTGCACCTTGTCAGAAATAAACTCCTCAACATCGCTCTTGCAGTAATATCTCTCATTATCAAAGAAAGAATGTGCCGACGGACCAATGCCTATATATTCTTCCCCGTGCCAATATTTAAGATTGTGCCGTGATTTTCCGCCCTCTTTGGCAAAATTTGATATCTCATACTGTAAAAAGCCCTTGCTTGCAAGCTGTCCCACAGTTTGCAAATACATATCGCACAGCATATCGTCATCAGCCACAGCGTTTCTCATCTCATCACAATCAAAAGCCGTACCCTTTTCTATTTTCAGCATATAAGCCGAAATATGATCAACAGGGAGTGCCGTAAGGCTCTCTATGCTATCCCAAAGACTTTCAAGGGTCTGACCCTTTACCCCGAGCATGATATCGCAGGAGATGTGCCTAAATCCCACCTGAGCCGCCGTTTCCACAGCCGACTTTGCCTGAGAAAAGTCATGGAGCCTGCCCAAGAAGCCAAGCTCCCTGTCATTAGCCGATTGAACGCCAAAAGAAAGCCTTGTTACCCCTGCTTTTCTCCACCCTGACATCTTCTCCCTGTCCACAGAGCTGGGATTAGCCTCCAAGGTTATTTCAGGCTGGCAAAGATCAAAGCACTTTCCTGCCGTATCTATTATCCTGTCAACCTGTTCAGCCGACAGCACAGAGGGCGTACCGCCACCGAAGTAGATAGTATCGCATTTTATGTCCCTACCCTTGAAAGCCTCTATATTGCGGCACACAGCCTGCGTGTAGTCCTCATAAAGCTCAGGTCTGCAAACGGAATAGAAGTCACAGTAAGGGCATTTTCTTTTACAGAAAGGCACATGGATATAAATTCCCGTCATAGCATATCCTCGTCATCATCAAAAGCCTTGTCGATATACTCTCCTGTTTTTTCACGGTTGAGCCGAAATCTCTCTATCGCCTTTTTCACACCAAATATACCGCCCCACACAAGGAACATACAAAGGCTTATAAGCACCGCATAAAGCACGAAATAAGCCTGCTGTTTCAAACTGAGCTGAAAATACACCGACCGCCTGTTTAGCATATCGGAAACTTTGGGGTGGATAACGATATAGCAGATAACGCCAAGAATACCTGCATAAGCAAGTGTGCATACCATACCCATAAAAGCTTCCTTGAATTTGAGTGCCGAGAATTTAGCTCCTGCACACACCGCCCACACAGCGATAAGCACAAGCCCAGCCGCCGCAGAGATATTAGCATACACCTCATAAAGCACAGGCAATATCACCGCACCGCTCAGCCCGAAAGCCAGCGACAATTTCATAGACTTTTGTATATCAGGCATAGCTGCTCCTTTCAAAAAAATGTTGATATATTTGTATAAACCAAAACCTATCCACTCTCCGAACGGGCTGTCGAGGGCGCCAGCCCCTACGCCAAAATTCTACCGTTGCAAAATTACTCCGCTCGGTGTTTTCTCTACTTTGTATTGGTGATTTGCTCGGTATGGCTCCGCCATTCCTCACTCCTCACTGAAACTCTCTACTCGTCCAGTTTCAGCACCGACATAAACGCTTCCTGCGGCACTGACACAGATCCAAGCTGTCTCATTCGCTTCTTTCCCTCTTTTTGCTTCTCCAACAGCTTCTTCTTTCTTGTAATATCTCCGCCATAGCACTTAGCAAGCACGTCTTTTCTCATAGCCTTGATAGTTTCTCTGGCTATTATCTTTCCGCCGATAGCCGCCTGCACAGGTATTTCAAAGAGCTGTCTTGGTATATTTTCTTTAAGCTTCTCAGTCAGTCTTCTGCCCCTTGAATAAGCCTTATCCTCGTGTACGATGAATGAAAGTGCGTCAACCACCTCGCCGTTAAGGAGTATATCAAGCTTCACAAGTTTAGACTTCGCATAGCCCATCATCTCATAGTCAAATGAAGCATAGCCCTTTGTGCGTGATTTCAATGCGTCAAAGAAGTCATAAACTATCTCGTTGAGGGGAAGCTGATAATGCAGGTCAACTCTAGTTTCGTCTATATACTTCATATCCTTGTATACGCCACGTCTGTCCTGACAAAGCTCCATTATATTTCCAACATATTCAGACGGCGTATAAATATGTGCGTTAACTATCGGTTCTTCCGCCGAAGCAATATTTGCCACATCAGGATAATTTGTCGGGTTATCAATGAACACAGTTTCGCCGTTAGTCAGATTTACCTTGTAGATAACAGACGGCGCAGTTGTGATAAGGTCGAGATTATATTCTCTCTCCAAACGCTCTTGGATTATCTCCATGTGCAGAAGTCCGAGGAATCCACATCTGAAACCAAAGCCCAGTGCAATTGAAGTTTCAGGCTCGAAGGACAGTGAAGCGTCATTGAGCATAAGCTTTTCCAAAGCGTCACGAAGGTCAGGATATTTTGCTCCGTCCGCAGGATAGATTCCGCAGTATACCATAGGGTTTACTTTCTTATATCCAGGGAGTGCCTCAGCGCAAGGCTCAGCCGCATTTGTCACAGTATCGCCCACACGAGTGTCGCCGATATCCTTGATAGAAGCGGCGATATATCCTACCTCGCCTGCATGAAGCTCGCCCACAGGCACAAGGTCAGTTGCTCCCATATAACCTATCTCCACCGTCTGAAATTCAGCCCCCGTAGCCATAAGCCTGATGGTATCTCCAGCCTTGATATGCCCCTCTTTCACACGGCAGTATATTATAACTCCCTTGTACTGGTCATAATAGCTGTCAAAAATAAGAGCCTTAAGCGGAGCGTTCTCGTCGCCCTTTGGGCATGGTATATCCTTTACAACACGCTCAAGCACCTCTTTGACGTTCGTACCCATTTTAGCTGATATCCTCGGAGCGTCCATAGCAGGAATGCCGATAACGTTCTCTACCTCTGTGCAAGCCCTTTCAGGGTCAGCGGACGGCAGGTCTATCTTGTTTATAACAGGCACTACCTCAAGGTCATGTTCGATAGCAAGATAAGTGTTTGCAAGGGTCTGCGCTTCTATACCCTGGGAAGCGTCAACGATAAGCAATGCACCCTCGCAGGCAGCAAGAGAACGTGACACCTCATAGTTGAAGTCAACGTGACCTGGGGTGTCGATAAGGTTGAAAACATAGTCCTGCCCGTCGTCAGCGTGATAATTAAGGCGCACCGCACGAGCCTTGATAGTGATACCTCTTTCACGCTCGATATCCATATTATCGAGAAGCTGATTTTCCATATCTCTCAGCTTCACAGTATCGGTAAGCTCCAAAATTCTGTCGGCAAGAGTAGATTTGCCGTGGTCTATATGAGCTATAATGCAGAAATTTCGTATATTATTTTCGTTCATTTACTGATTTTCCTCTCTCAGACAAGTATACTTTTCCATAATACTTTATTATAACACGCTTGCCCGACATTGTCAATTTCTCCGCAAAGAAAAAAGGCAGACACAACGTGCCTGCCCCAAAATACATATTATTCTGCGCTGATATATGCCGTTACAGCGTCATCAGAGCTGTCAGAAGTTGTTCCCTCTGGATAAGAGCTGAATGTGAACTTGTAATCCTTGTAGCCCTTTACCATAAGGAAAAGGTTTACATACTTGTATGTATTTCCAACAAAATATTCGTTCTTTTTCTGTGTAAGAAGCTCAGTAGTTCCGCCCATGCCGATATAAGTAGAAGCTCCGTCAGCAGAAGGTATTCCTCCGCCGCCCTTGTTGGAAGCAGAATAGTTTACATCAGGAGAGATTATGCCCCATTCATCGCTAGGGAAATCCTCAGGAACATAGACCTCATATTCCATAACGCAAAGCTCACAGTCATCAGGTATTTTCAGCTCGCTCTCGTCTATCTTGGAAAAATCACTGCCAACAGAGTTGTTAAGCTCGATAGCCTTGTTTACATAATCTGCGTCCTCACTTTTGCTAACTACCTTTGTTATTCTTGTATAAATAGTGTGGTAGATCTTGTCTGTAGCACAATATCTGGTAGTCTTTATCCACTGACCGATAGGCGCAAGATTTTCCTCGCTTGTTTCAGACGGCTCTATAGCACTAGCCGCAATGTCATTGCTGTCACCGCTTGCAGGCTTGTTTTCGTCAGCTGTGCTTGTGTCAGCCACCTCAGCCTGTGATGATTCCGTTACCGCAGGAGCAGTTGTTGTGGTAGTTGTCGTTGCTGTTGCATCTTCTGATGAGTCAGCAGCACTGCTTTCCGTCTGCACAGCCGCAGCAGAGCTTTCGTTATCACTGTCGGAAGACCCGCTGTCAGAACAGCCTGCCATGCCAAAAGCCATTACCACTGCCAATAAAAGAGCAGATATTTTTTTCATAATGTTACCTCCATATTTCTTTAATAAATTTATTTTACAACATTCTCCTATGCAAGTCAACAATATTTTCGACATTTATAAATATTTTGTTAAATACCCACAAACAGCCATAGTGTTTTTACAACATAATGTAGTAAGAAAAGCACAACATAATGTTGTATGATATATTAAATATAGACTATCAGAAAGGAATGGAGCGCCGCATGGTTTTTCAAAGAATACGAGATATGCGAGAAGATGCAGACCTTAAACAAAACGATATGGCAAAAATACTCCATTGCTCACAGCAAGCTTACAGCAACTACGAACTAGGACAGCGTGATATTCCCACGGATATCCTCATAGCCCTAGCTGAATATCACAAAACAAATGTAGACTATCTTCTGGGACTAACCAAAAACAAGACCTACTATAAAGATATGTAAAGGCGCTGTAAAAAAACGCGCAATAAAAAAAGACTGCAACCACCCTTAAAAGGGTAGGAAAGCAGTCTTTTTTGT